>NZ_JAMYDZ010000020.1:0-119602 GCF_024129905.1 Pseudomonas sp. 21LCFQ010
TTGAGCCAAAGCGGGAAGAGTGGATGGCAGCTTGGCTCCCACACGTGCTCTAGGCACCGCGATTTGTCAGCTTGCCATCCACCCCTCTCACCCCAGACTTTACCTTGATCAAAGACACAAGCGAGCTTGCTCGCGAAGAGGCCAGTAAAAACACTACATCTGCTGCGAATGTGCCGCCGTCTTCGTCGGCAAGCCAACTCCCACCGAGATTTGTGTACTTAAGTGGACAGTATTGGCTTTAGCCGCGAAGCCCTTCGCGGCTAAAGCCGCTCCTACGGGTTTGCAGACACCGAGCCGTCAAGCCACCTGCGGTTTGGCCGCCACATGGTCGAAGGTCGCTGGGTCCAGTGCGTCGGCCTGTTCATCGAGCACCAGGCGCGGGTGGTCATTGCCCGGAATGCTGCTGTCGATCATCGCCAGCAGGCTGGCGCCGCGGGGGGTGAGGATGAAATTGGTGCCGGTGCCGCCTTCCTGTTCAGGGCGCGGCTGGATGAAGCCGCGTTGCAGCAGCAGCGCTTCAAGGTCTGCCGCCTGTTGCTTCAGGTGGTCCAGGTTGCCGGCGGGATCGCCTTGCGCGGCCTGGGCCTGGGCGTGATCTTCAGCGTATTGACGCGGCGCAAAGGGCTGCCCTGCGCCATTCTGAACTTCGTGCAGCAGACGTTCGATAAGGTCCCAATCGTAAGCCATGGTGTAAAACCTCCGTCCAGCATGGATGAGTGGCCCGCACCTTGACGGTGGCGGGCAGCTTCATCGGTTGTGACAGAGGGGGGTCAGCGGCGTTCAGAGCAATCGCCGGATGGTCGCCGGTTACTCGGCGGCCGGGGCTGGGGTGCTGCGCTTTTTCAGCGGCGCCAGGCCGTCCTGGCTGACCAGCTCAGACTTCGGCTTGTTGGCCGTGCGACGCTTGGTCGGGGTTTTGCTGGCGGTTTTTTTCTTGTCGCCCTTGGCGTCGGTCTTTTTCTTTTTGCCGACCGCTTTACCGGAAGCCTTGACTTTCTTCGGCCCGCTGTAGGTGCCTTTGAGTTCCTTGATCACCCGGCGCTCGAAGGTTTGCTTCAGATAACGCTCAACGCTCGACATCAGGTTCCAGTCGGAGTGGTCGATCAGCGAAATGGCCAGGCCTTCGCTGCCGGCACGGCCGGTACGGCCCACCCGGTGCACGTAGTCGTCGCCGCTGCGTGGCATGTCGAAGTTGATTACCAGGTCCAGACCGTCGATGTCCAGACCGCGGGCCGCGACGTCGGTGGCCACCAGCACTTTCGAGCCGCCTTGCTTGAAGCGGTCGATGGCCGCCTTGCGGTCTTTCTGGTCTTTGTCGCCGTGCAGCACAAAGGCTTTGATGTCTTGTGCGACCAAGCGCCCGTACAGGCGGTCGGCCCAGGCTTTGGTGTTGGTGAAGATGATTGCCTTCTGGTAGGTCTCGTTGGCCACCAGCCAGTTGATGATCGCCTCTTTGTGCTGGTCGTGGTCGGCGGTGATGATCTGCTGGCGGGTGCCTTCGGCCAGCTCGCTGACCTGGTTGAGCAGCAGGTGCTTGGGCTCGCGCAGGACTTTCTGGGTCATTTCGCGCAGCGCATTGCCGCCGGTGGTCGCCGAGAACAGCAGGGTCTGCTGACGGTTCGGGCATTCGCCGGTCAGCCGCTCGACGTCTTCCGAAAAGCCCATGTCGAGCATGCGGTCGGCTTCATCGAGCACCAGCACTTCGACCTTTTTAAGGTCCAGGTTGCCGGCATTGAGGTGTTCGAGCAGGCGACCCGGGGTGCCGATCAGGATGTCCGGAACCTTGCGCAGCATCGCGGCCTGGACCTTGAAGTCCTCGCCGCCGGTGATCATCCCGGCCTTGATAAAGGTGAACTGCGAGAAACGCTCGACCTCTTTGAGGGTTTGCTGGGCCAGCTCGCGGGTCGGCAGCAGGATCAGCGCGCGGATATCGACGCGCACCTGGGCCGGGCCGATCAGGCGATTGAGGATCGGTAGTACGAATGCAGCGGTCTTGCCGCTGCCGGTCTGCGCCGTAACCCGCAGGTCGTGCCCTTGCAATGCCAGGGGAATGGCCGCGGCCTGCACAGGTGTAGGCTCGGCAAACTTGAGCTCTTCCACGGCTTTGAGCAGGCGTTCGTGCAGGGCTAATTCGGAAAACACGGGTGCTACCTCGAAGAAATACAAAAATACAGGCGCATAGCGTAACGGTTTCCCGCGCCAACGCCGAATTTCTTTAGCGTGATTTACGGATTTTTGTCCGCCAGATCCATCGAACTTGTACGCCGCCGGCCGGTTCATAACAGGCAAGCCCCTCGTGATGGTTGTGTTATGGATCTTGTCGTTGCCCGCCCTGAAGGTCTGTACTGCCCGCCTGGCGACTTCTATATCGACCCGTGGCGCCCGGTAGAGCGGGCGGTGATCACCCATGGCCATGGCGACCACGCGCGCACCGGCAGCCGTCACTACCTGGCCACGGCCAGCGGTGAGGGCATCCTGCGCTGGCGGCTGGGTCAGGACATCAACCTGCAGACCCTCGAATACGGCGAGTGCATTAATCATCATGGTGTGACGGTGAGCCTGCACCCGGCCGGGCATGTGCTGGGCTCGGCGCAGGTGCGTCTGGAATACCGGGGCGAAGTCTGGGTGGCGTCGGGCGATTACAAGGTTGAGCCTGATGGGACCTGCGCCACCTTCGAGCCGGTGCGCTGTCATACCTTTATTACCGAGTCGACCTTTGGCCTGCCGATCTACCGCTGGACGCCACAGGCGCAGATTTTCGCCGGCATCAATGACTGGTGGCGCCAGAACGCCGCGCAGGGCAAAGCCAGCGTGTTGTTCGCCTATGCCTTTGGCAAGGCGCAGCGCATTTTGCATGGCATTGACCCCGAGATCGGGCCGATCCTGGCCCACGGCTCGGTCGAGCCATTGAACCGGGTCTATCGCGAGGGCGGTATTCGCATTCCGCCAACCCAATACGCCGGTGACTTCAAGAAGACTGACCCGGCGCTGCGCCAGGCGCTGATCATTGCGCCGCCATCGGCCGGTGGCAGCACCTGGATGAAACGCTTTGGTGACTACAGCGACGCTTTTGCCAGCGGCTGGATGATGCTGCGCGGCACCCGGCGGCGGCGCGGGGTGGACCGGGGCTTTGTGCTGTCGGACCACGCCGACTGGCCGGGGCTGTTGTGGGCCATCGAGCAGACCGGCGCCGAGCGGGTGATGGTCACCCACGGTTCGGTGGCGATTCTGGTGCGTTATCTGCGCGAGCTGGGCCTGGATGCCCAGGGGTTCAGCACTGAATACGGCGAGGAGGATGACGACCGTACGCCCGCCAGCGAGGAGCCTGCGGCATGAAAGCCTTTGCCGAACTGTATGCCCGGCTCGACGCCACCACCTCCAGCAACGCCAAGCTGGCGGCGTTGCATGACTATTTTGCCCAGGCGCCGGCCGAGGATGCAGCCTGGGCGGTGTACTTCCTGGCCGGTGGCCGACCACGGCAACTGGTACCCAGCCGGGTGCTGCGTGAGCAGGCCACGGCGCTGAGCGACCTGCCGCCCTGGCTGTTCGAAGAAAGCTATCAGGCGGTGGGCGACCTGGCCGAAACCCTGTCGCTGCTGCTACCCCATGCCGAACACAGCAACGATGAGGGCCTGGCAGTGTGGCTGGAGCAACACCTGCTGCCGCTGCGTGGCCTGCCACCCGAGGAATTGGCCGAGCGGTTGCCGGCGCTGTGGGCGCAGCTGGACCGCAACAGCCTGATGGTGTGCATCAAGCTGATCACCGGCAGCTTTCGGGTCGGCGTGTCGAAGCTGTTGGTGACCCGCGCCCTCGCCGCACTGACCGGGCTGGACAGCAAGCGCATTGCCCAAAGACTGGTCGGCTATACCGACCTTTCGCACCGTCCTGGTGCGCAGGCTTATCTGAAACTCATCGCCCCGGAGTCTGACGACGAACACGCACAGCGCGGCGGCCAGCCCTACCCGTTTTTTCTGGCCCATGCGTTACAGCAGCCGGTCGAGCAGTTCGAGACCCTGCTCGGCCCCGCGCAAGACTGGCTGGTGGAGTGGAAATGGGATGGTATTCGGGCGCAACTGGTCAAACGCGATGGGCAGTTGTGGGTCTGGTCGCGGGGTGAAGAACTGATGACCGAACGCTTTCCGGAGCTGCACAGCCTGGCCCAGATACTGCCCGACGGCACAGTGATCGATGGCGAAATAGTGGTCTGGAAAGCCGCCGAGACGCCTGCCGATGAAACAAAGGACTTTGCGCTCAGCGGTGAGCCCGACAACGCGCCTTGGGTACAGCCGTTTGCCCTGCTGCAACAACGCATTGGCCGCAAGACCTTGGGCAAGAAGCTGCTTGGCGATGCGCCGGTGGTGCTGCTCGGCTACGACTTGCTGGAGTGGCAAGGCGAAGACTGGCGCAGCCACCCGCAACACCAGCGCCGCGCACAACTGGACCAGTTGATCGAGGCCAGCCAGAGCCCGGTGCTGCTGCCCTCGCCGGTGCTGAGCGGGCAGAACTGGAAGGCGCTGGCCGAGCTGCGCGAAGACGCCCGCCGCCTGGGCGTCGAAGGGATGATGCTCAAGGCCCGCGAGTCCTTGTATGGGGTCGGGCGCACCAAGGACATGGGCGTGTGGTGGAAGTGGAAGCTCGACCCGTTCAGCGTCGATGCGGTGCTGATCTACGCCCAGCGCGGCCACGGCCGACGCGCCAGCCTGTACAGCGACTACACCTTTGCCGTGTGGGACAGCCCGCCCGACAGCAGTGAACGCACCCTGGTGCCGTTCGCCAAGGCCTATTCCGGGCTGACCGATGAAGAAATGCGCAAGGTCGATGCAATCATCCGCAAGACCACCGTCGAAAAATTCGGCCCGGTGCGCAGCGTGACACCGACTCTGGTGTTCGAGCTGGGTTTTGAGGGCATTGCGTTGTCCAAGCGCCACAAGAGCGGCATCGCCGTGCGCTTTCCGAGGATGCTGCGCTGGCGCCAGGACAAACCGGTGGACGAAGCCGACAGCCTGGCGACGTTGCAGGATTTACTGGGGTGATGAGCCGGTTTGGTGCAATCAAAAAACCATAGATTCATTTTAGTGCACATTTATAAATGCTCTGTGCTACCACGACACCCGTAGGAGCTGCTTTAGCAGCGAAGGCCGCGAAGGCCAGGAAGACATCGCGGCTAAAGCCGCTCCTACAGGGCTCACCCCATACCGTTGATAAATGTAGAAATGCGACAAGCGCGTACATTTCAAACGCACGTTCGTCCTACTGGTTCAGAAATTGCTACCTCATGGCAGTCTGGCATCCGCCGGTAGCAGTTTTTAACTGCTGCGCCCCACTCTGGTTAGGATTGAATAATGAAAAAAGCCTGGTTGACCCTTTCTGCATTGGCCTTGTGTGTAGCCGCTGGTAGTGCGATGGCCAAGGAGTACAAGGAACTGCGCTTTGGCGTCGATCCGTCTTATGCGCCGTTCGAGTCCAAGGCCGCCGATGGCAGCCTGCAAGGCTTCGATATCGACCTGGGCAACGCGATCTGCAAAGAGCTGAAGGTCACCTGCAAATGGGTCGAAAGCGATTTCGACGGCATGATTCCGGGCTTGAAGGCCCGCAAATTCGACGGCGTGATCTCGTCGATGACCGTCACCAAGGCCCGCGAGAAGGTCATCGACTTCTCCAACGAGCTGTTCTCTGGCCCGACTTCTTTTGTGTTCAAGAAAGGCTCAGGCCTGTCCGCCGACATCACCACCCTCAAGGGAAAAACCGTCGGCTACGAGCAAGGCACCATCCAGGAAGCCTATGCCAAGGCCGTGCTGGACAAGGCCGGTGTGAGCACCAAAGCCTACGCCAACCAGGACCAGGTGTACGCCGACCTGACCTCCGGCCGCCTGGACGCTTCGATCCAGGACATGCTGCAGGCTGAACTGGGTTTCCTGAAGTCGCCCAAGGGTGCCGACTATGAAGTCAGCGCGCCGGTCGACAGCGACCTGCTGCCGTCCAAGACCGCCATCGGTATCGCCAAAGGTAACACTGAGCTCAAGGAACTCCTGAACAAAGGTATCAAAGCGTTACACGACGACGGTACTTACGCTGAAATTCAGAAAAAGCACTTCGGTGATCTGAACCTGTACAGCGGCAAATAAAAAAGCCCCGACGCCCGGTGATTTAGGTGAGAATCCGCCGCCTTTTTACCGGGCGTTTTCGTTGCTGAAGGCTTTATCCATGCTCGACACTCTGCTGAACCATTTAGGACTCTCGGCGTTCAGCCTCAGGGGCTTCGGCCCGCTGTTGCTTGAAGGCACATGGATGACAATCAAACTCTCGCTGCTGTCGCTGGCCCTGAGCATCCTGCTCGGGTTGCTGGGCGCCAGCGCCAAGCTGTCTGGCTCGCCACTGCTGCGGGTCCCGGCGCAGCTTTACACCACCTTGATTCGCGGCGTGCCCGACCTGGTGCTGATGCTGTTGATCTATTACAGCCTGCAGACCGGGCTGACCATGCTCACCGATGCGCTGGAATGGGAATACATCGAGATTGACCCGTTCAGTGCCGGGGTCATCACCCTGGGCTTTATCTATGGTGCGTACTTCACCGAGACCTTTCGCGGCGCGATTTTGTCGGTGCCGCGCGGTCAGGTCGAAGCGGCGATTGCCTACGGCCTGGGGCGCAGCCAGCGGTTTCGCTACGTGGTGTTTCCGCAGATGATGCGTTTTGCCCTGCCCGGCATCGGCAATAACTGGCAAGTGCTGCTCAAGGCCACCGCACTGGTGTCGATCATCGGCCTGGCCGATCTGGTCAAGGCGTCCCAGGACGCCGGCAAGAGCAGCTATCAATTGTTCTACTTTCTGGTGGTGGCAGCGTTTATCTACCTGATGATCACCAGCGCTTCGAACCTGGCCCTGCGCTGGGCTGAACGGCATTACGCCACCGGCAGCCGGGAGGCCAGACGATGATTGAGCTTATCCAGGAATACTGGCGCCCGTTTCTGTACAGCGACGGCGTGCACCTGACCGGCCTGGCGATGACGATGTGGCTGCTGAGTGCCTCGATCGCCATGGGCTTTTGCCTGTCGATCCCGCTGTCGATTGCACGGGTTTCGGAAAACCGCTGGCTGCGCTGGCCGGTGCAGTTCTACACCTACGTGTTCCGTGGCACGCCGCTGTATATCCAGTTGCTGATTTGCTACACCGGCATCTACAGCATCGCCGCCGTGCGTGAGCAGCCGCTGCTCGATGCGTTTTTTCGCGATGCGATGAATTGCACCTTGCTGGCCTTCACCCTCAACACTTGCGCCTACACCACCGAGATTTTCGCCGGGGCGATCCGCAGCATGGCCCACGGTGAAATCGAAGCCGCCAAGGCCTACGGCTTGTCGGGCTGGAAGCTCTACGCCCATGTGATCATGCCCTCGGTGCTGCGCCGCTCGCTGCCGTACTACAGCAACGAGGTGATCCTGATGCTGCACTCCACCACGGTGGCCTTCACCGCCACCGTGCCGGACATTCTCAAGGTGGCGCGGGACGCCAACTCGGCGACCTTCATGACCTTTCAGTCGTTCGGCATCGCGGCGCTGCTGTACCTGACCATCACCTTTATTCTGGTCGGGCTGTTCCGCCTGGCCGAACGCCGCTGGCTGGCCTTTCTCGGCCCCGCTCACTAGGACTGCACCCCATGCGTCAACTCACTCACGCGCTGGTGGCGCCAGTGCCGGGCACCGCGCGGCAGATTCACAGCTTCCACTACGGTCCGGAGCACGGCACCTGCAAGATCTACATTCAGGCCTCGCTGCACGCCGACGAACTGCCCGGCATGCTGGTGGCCTGGTACCTCAAGCAGCGTCTTGAAGAACTGGAGCGCGCCGGCAAGCTCAAGGGCGAAATCGTCGTGGTGCCGGTGGCCAACCCGCAGGGCCTGGAGCAGGTGCTGATGGACACCCCGCTGGGCCGCTACGAGCTGGAAAGCGGGCAGAACTTCAACCGGCATTTTGTCGACCTGGCTGACCAGGTCGGCGACGCGGTGCAGGCGCAGTTGAACGCCGATCCACAGCACAACCTGCAAGTGATCCGCGCCGCACTGCGTCAGGCGCTCGCGGCTCACAGCGCCGGCACCCAGTTGCAATCGCAACGGCTGACCTTGCAGCGCCTGGCTTGCGACGCCGATATGGTGCTGGACCTGCACTGTGACTTCGAGTCGGTGGAACACCTGTACACCACCCCCGAGGCCTGGCCGCAGGTCGAGCCGCTGGCACGTTACATCGGCGCCCAGGCCAGCATGCTGGCCACCGATTCGGGCGGTCAGTCGTTCGATGAATGCTTCAGCCTGGTCTGGTGGCAACTGCGCCAGCGCTTCGGTGAGCGGGTGCCGTTGGGCAGCTTCTCGGTCACCCTGGAGCTGCGCGGTCAGGGCGATGTCAGCCATGCCCTGGCCAGCCGCGACTGCCAGGCGATCATCCAGTACCTGATCGGCTTTGGCGCCATCGACGGCGACCAGCAACCCGCGCCGGCGCTGCTCTACCCGGCCACGCCGCTGGCCGCGGTTGAGCCGGTCGCCACCCCGGTCGGTGGCCTGCTGGTGTTCTGCGCCCTGCCTGGCGAGCACGTCGAAGCCGGGCAACTGATCGCCGATATCATCGACCCCATCAGCGATGCCGTGACCCAGGTCCGCGCACCGCAAGCCGGCCTGCTCTATGCCCGCTCGCTGCGGCGCATGGCCACCGCCGGCATGGTCATTGCCCACATCGCCGGCACCAAGGCCTGGCGCAGCGGCTACCTTCTTTCGCCATGAGAACCGATATGTACAAACTGACCATCGACGGCCTGCACAAGCGCTACGGCGATAACGAAGTGCTCAAGGGCGTGTCGCTCAAGGCCAAGAGTGGCGACGTGATCTGCCTGATCGGCGCCAGCGGCTCGGGCAAGAGCACCTTTTTGCGCTGCATCAACTTTCTTGAACAGCCCAACGACGGCGCCATGAGCCTGGACGGCAAGCCGGTGCGCATGGTTCAGGACAAGGACGGCATGCGCGTTGCCGACCCCGATGAGCTGCAACGCCTGCGCACCCGCCTGGCCATGGTGTTCCAGCACTTCAACCTGTGGGCGCACATGACCGTGCTGGAAAACGTCAGCATGGCGCCGCGCCGGGTGTTGGGCGTCCCGAAGGCCGAAGCCGAAGCGCGGGCGCGCAAGTACCTGGAGAAAGTCGGCCTGCCCGAGCGGGTTGCCGAGCAGTACCCGGCGTTTTTGTCAGGCGGCCAGCAACAGCGGGTAGCGATTGCCCGTGCCTTGGCGATGGAGCCGGACATCATGCTGTTTGATGAGCCGACTTCAGCGCTGGACCCGGAACTGGTCGGTGAAGTGCTCAAAGTCATCCAGGGCCTGGCCGAAGAAGGCCGGACCATGATTCTGGTGACCCACGAGATGGGCTTTGCGCGCAAGGTCGCGACCCAGGTGGTATTTCTGCATCAGGGCCAGATCATCGAGTCCGGGCATCCGGATGAGGTGCTGAACAACCCGCAGAGCGAGCGCTTGCAGCAATTTTTGAGCGGCAACCTCAAGTAATTGCCGTACTCAGGCCCTGTGGGAGATCGCCCGCCGCCTCGGCGCCGCGCTGTCGCGTAGCCAACACGCAACCCCGTAGGAGCAGCTTTAGCTGCGAAAGGCTTCGCAGCTAAAGCTGCTCCTACGGGAGGGCCTTGTAAATCAGCGATTTGTAATTTGTTTGATGAGAGGGGGCTCTGCCCGCGACAGGGCCAGTAAGACCGGCACATTTGCTGTGGATGTACCGCACCCTTCGTCGGCGAGGCCAACTCCCACCGGACCGTGTTGGCCTTAACTGATCAGCATTGATCCCACGGCACCAACACATCACGGCTGCGGTCCCTATCCTGAGTCTTTCAGGAGTGCGCCGTAGTTCATGAGCAGATCTGCCGATATCGCCCGGTCCTGGTTTCAGCGGCTGGGCTGGACGCCCTTCCCTTTTCAGAAGCAGGTCTGGGCCGCCGTGAAACGCGGCGAGTCCGGGCTGCTGCATGCCAGCACCGGCTCCGGCAAGACCTACGCGGTGTGGCTGGCGGCGCTCAATCGTTTTGTCGGCAAGACCAAAACACCGCCCAAGGGCAAGGACAAAAGCGCACCACTCACCGTGGTGTGGATCACCCCGATGCGCGCGCTGGCCGCCGATACCCAGCGCGCGCTCAGCGCGCCGCTGGCCGCGATGCAGATTGGCTGGTCGGTGGGCCTGCGCACCGGCGACACCACGAGCGGTGAACGAGCCAGGCAAAGCCGACGCCTGCCCTCGGCACTGGTCACCACCCCGGAAAGCCTGACCCTGCTGCTGGCCCGCGCCGACGCCGAGGTCGCCATGGGCCATCTACAGATGGTGGTGGTCGATGAATGGCACGAGCTGATCGGCAATAAACGCGGCGTCCAACTGCAACTGGCCCTGGCCCGCCTGCGGCGCTGGAATCCGCACCTGGTGGTGTGGGGCATTTCCGCAACCCTGGGCAATCAGGAGCATGCGCGGCAGGTGCTGCTTGGCGATGCCGGTGTCAGCGTGCAGGGCAAGGTCATCAAGGATCTGCAGGTCGACACCCTGTTGCCGCCCACTATCGAGCGTTTTCCGTGGTCCGGGCACATGGGTTTGTCGATGCTCAAGCAAGTGGTGGCCGAGGTGGATGCCAGCAGCAGTTGCCTGCTGTTCACCAATACCCGCGCGCAATCGGAGCTGTGGTATCAGGCACTGTTGCAGGCGCGCCCGGACTGGGCCGGTTTGATCGCCCTGCACCACGGCTCGCTGGCCCGGGAGGTGCGTGACTGGGTCGAGCGCGCCCTCAAGGACGGTCAGCTCAAGGCCGTGGTCTGTACCTCCAGCCTCGACCTGGGGGTGGATTTTCTGCCGGTCGAGCGGGTGCTGCAAATCGGCTCGGCCAAGGGCATTGCCCGCCTGATGCAGCGTGCCGGACGCTCCGGCCACGCGCCGGGCCGCCGCTCGCGAGTGACGTTAGTACCGACCCATAGCCTGGAACTGGTCGAAGCCGCGGCTGCTCAGGTCGCTGTGGCCGCACGCATGATCGAACCCCGGCACAGCCCGCACCAGCCGCTGGATGTGCTGGTGCAGCATCTGGTCAGCATGGCGCTGGGCGGCGGCTTCCTGCCTGACGAGCTGTATCAGGAAGTGCGCGGCGCCTGGGCTTACCGGAATCTGGACCAAACCCACTGGCAGTGGGCGCTGGCCTTTGTGCGCAGCGGCGGCCATTCGCTCACCGCTTACCCGGATTACCGCCGGGTCGAACCGGACGAGCACGGCGTATGGCGGGTGCCGGATGCGCGCCTGGCACGTCGGCACCGGATGAGTATTGGTACCATCGTCAGCGATGCCAGCATCAACGTGAAGTACTGGAAGAAAGGCAGCGGCTCGCTGGGCACAGTGGAGGAAGGCTTTATCGCCCGTCTGCGCCCTGGCGATAATTTTCTGTTCGGTGGCCGCTTGCTGGAGCTGGTACGGGTCGAGGACATGACCGCCTACGTCAAGCGTGCGACCGGCAAGAAGGCCGCCGTACCGCGCTGGAATGGCGGGCGCATGCCGCTGTCCAGTGAACTGGCCGCCGCAGTGGTCGCGCAGTTTGATGCAGCAGCGCATGGCGTATACGACAGCCCGTCGATGCAGGCGGTCAGGCCGCTGCTGGAAGTCCAGCGCCAGTGGTCGGCATTGCCGCAGAGTGACCGGCTATTGGTTGAAACCCTGAAGTCCCGCGAAGGCTGGCACCTGTTCATCTACCCGTTCGCCGGCCGCCATGTGCATCTGGGGCTGGCCAGTTTGCTGGCTTGGCGATTAAGCCAGCAAAGGCCGCTGAGTTTCTCGATGGCGGTCAATGATTACGGCCTGGAACTGCTCAGCGCCAGCGAGCTGGACTGGAACGCATTGCTGCATCAGGGCGATTTGTTCAGCGATGCCGACCTGGACCAGCACATCCTCGCCAGCCTCAATGCCAGTGAACTGGCGCAGCGACGCTTCCGGGAAATCGCCCGGATTGGCGGGCTGGTGTTTTCCGGCTACCCCGGCGCACCGAAAAGCACCCGCCAATTGCAGGCCTCCAGCGGCCTGTTTTTCGAGGTGTTCAAGCAGTACGACGCCGATAATCGTCTGCTGCTCCAGGCCCATGACGAAGTGCTGAGCCTGGAGCTGGATTATCAGCGCCTGCAGGACACGTTGCAGAAAATGGCGCGCCTGCCCATGGACCTGCATGCCCTCAAGCGCGCCTCGCCGCTGGCCTTTCCGCTGCTGGTCGAACGCCTGCGCGAGAGCCTGAGCAGCGAGAAACTCGCCGATCGCATTGCGCGCATGGTGCGTGACCTGGAAAAAGCCGCCGGCCCGGAGCCTGACGCATGAGCGCCCACTTGCCAGTACAGCTGGCCGGCGAAACTCTGTGGCTGCTGGCCGACAAGGCGCTGTATTACCCAAGCCAGCAGACCCTGCTGATCGCCGACGCGCATTTCGGCAAGGCTGCTGCCTACCGGCGTCTGGGCCAGCCGGTGCCGCATGGCACGACTGACGCCAACCTGCGGCGGATCGACCGCCTGCTGGCCGACTATCCGACTGAACAATTGATTTTTCTCGGTGATTTGCTGCACGCGCCACAATCACACGCGCCGGCCACCCTGGCGGCCTTGGCTGAGTGGCGCCAGCGGCATGGAGCGCTGAATATCTGTCTGATTCGCGGCAACCACGATAACCGGGCCGGCGACCCACCCGGCTATCTGCGTATCAAGGTGGTGGACGCCCCGCTGCTGCTCGGCCCGTTTGCCTTGCAGCACGAGCCCGATCCGCACCCGACTCATCACGTGCTGGCCGGGCATGTGCATCCGGTGTTTACCTTGCAGGGCCGGGGGCGCCAGCGCTTGCGCCTGCCGTGCTTTGTGCTCGACGAGCAGGTCAGCCTGCTGCCAGCCTTCGGCGAATTCACGGGCGGGTATGGGGTCCAGGCACAACCGCGCCGACGCCTGTTTGTGGCAGGCGACGGCGGGGTCTGGGCGCTGGAAAGCTAGAATGTCAGGCCACAGGCGCAGGTGGCGGCTCATCCGGCACGGTTGGCACACCGGGTTCCTGGGGCTGATCGGGCTGCGGCGTGTCGGGGGTCGGCTGGCCTGGAATCCCGCCGCCCACCATATTCAGATGCTCGTCGGCCAACAACGACCAGGCCAGCAGGCCGATTTCGTTAAGCGGAGCAGCGTCTTGTCCAATGGGTTTTGAGTCAATCTTCATAGGCACTCCTGAGCGTCTGGTCACCCGCCTCAAAGGCGGGCAGAAACAGCTTGCTCAGTAGAGTGCCAAACAGGCTTTAAATTCCATGAAACAATCATGAAACCTTGCCCTGGACAAGCAGTCAGCGGCCACTCAGGTACGTGGCAGGGTCACGCCGCGCTGGCCTTGATACTTGCCGCCACGGTCCTTGTACGACACTTCGCACTCTTCATCGGACTCCAGAAACAGCATCTGCGCCACGCCTTCGTTAGCGTAGATCTTGGCCGGCAGCGTGGTGGTGTTGGAGAACTCCAGGGTCACGTGGCCTTCCCACTCGGGCTCGAGCGGGGTGACGTTGACGATGATGCCGCAGCGTGCGTAGGTGCTCTTGCCCAGGCAAATGGTCAGCACATTGCGCGGAATGCGGAAGTACTCGACGGTGCGGGCCAGGGCGAAGGAGTTTGGAGGAATGATGCAGACGTCGCTCTTGACGTCGACGAAGCTCTTCTCATCGAAGTTTTTCGGATCAACGGTCGCCGAGTTGATGTTGGTGAACACCTTGAATTCATCGGCGCAACGCACATCGTAACCATAGCTTGACACACCGAAGGAGATCAGCCGGTCGGCGCCCTCACCGCGCATCTGGCGCTCGACGAAAGGCTCGATCATGCCGTGCTCTTGCGCCATGCGGCGAATCCACTTGTCCGATTTGATGCTCATGGCGGTGTCCTGAAATAGCAAGGTGAAAAATATGCGGGCATCTTACCGGTCCACGCCGTCTCGTACAAAGGCCAAAAGGCTGCCGGACCCTGTGCAGGGCCACGGCGGGCAGCCATTGTTTGGCAATACAAATAATCCTCAGATGCCCATTGGCGTTTGCAGGAAAAAGGGTTAAGGTGGCGCCACTGTGTTGCTTGTGTCACTGAGAATCTCTACACGATGTTGAATATCACCATCACCATGAATTTCCAGCTCTTTGCACTCAGTCTCGGCCAGGGTGTTTCCTGAGTCGCAGTTAACTTTGTCCAAGGAGATGTATCATGTCCAATCGCCAAACCGGTACCGTTAAGTGGTTCAACGATGAGAAAGGCTTCGGCTTCATCACTCCACAATCCGGTGACGACCTGTTCGTACACTTCAAAGCTATCCAGATCGATGGCTTCAAAACCCTGAAAGAAGGCCAGCAAGTTACTTTCGTCGCTACCCGCGGCCAGAAAGGCATGCAGGCTGAAGAAGTGCAAATCGCTTAATTTGCGCTGACTCGCTTCAAAAAACCCCGCCCACAAAGCGGGGTTTTTTTATGCCCGGAATTTGCAACGGTGCTTGCCGCCACGCGGAACCCCGTAGGAGCGGCCGGGCGGCGATCCGCTTCAGCCGCGAATTCCCTTCGCTGCTAAAGCAGCTCCTACGGCCGCCATCGGTTGCGAGGATGTGATCAGTCGTCGCTGACCGAGATCGTCGGCATCGCCGGGCTGGCCGCTTCCTGCAGCACAATCCGCGCACCCACCTGGCGGGCCAGCTCCTGATAAATCATCGCAATCTGGCTCTCAGGCTCAGCGATGGCAGTGGGTTTGCCGCCATCGGCCTGTTCGCGGATCAGCATCGACAGTGGCAATGAGGCCAGCAGATCGACGTTGTAATGACTGGCCAGTTTCTCGCCGCCACCCTCACCGAACAGATGCTCGGCATGCCCGCAGTTCGAGCAGATATGCACAGCCATGTTCTCGACCACGCCCAACACCGGGATGTTGACCTTGCGAAACATCTCCACGCCCTTCTTCGCATCCAGAAGCGCCAGATCCTGCGGGGTGGTGACGATCACCGAGCCGGCCACCGGCACCTTCTGCGCCAGGGTAAGCTGGATATCACCGGTACCCGGCGGCATGTCGATGACCAGATAATCCAGGTCGTTCCAGGCGGTCTGGGTCACCAGTTGCAGCAAAGCGCCGGAGACCATCGGCCCGCGCCAGACCATCGGCGTGTTGTCGTCGGTGAGAAACGCCATCGACATCACTTCAACGCCATGCGCCTCAATGGGCACGAACCACTTCTGGTCCTTGACCTTCGGCCGGGTGCCTTCAGGGATGCCAAACATGATGCCCTGGCTGGGGCCGTAGATATCCGCATCGAGAATCCCGACCCGCGCGCCTTCACGGGCCAGTGCCAGGGCCAGATTGGCAGCGGTGGTCGATTTGCCGACCCCGCCTTTGCCAGAGGCCACAGCGATGATGTTTTTCACGGTGGCCAGGCCTGGCACTTGGCTCTGGGCCTTGTGTGGCTGAATGTTTGTGGTGACGCTGACGCTGGCCGAACTCACTCCGTCCAGGCCTTCGATAGCGGTTTGCAGAATCTGCGCCCAGCCCTTGCTGAACAGCCCGGCGGCATAGCCCAGTTCGAGCTGCACGCTGACCCGGCCGCCGTCGATGTCGATGGCCCGCACGCAACCGGCGCTGACCGGGTCCTGGTTGAGATAAGGGTCGGTGTACTGGCGAAGAATAGTCTCCACCGCTGCGCGGCTCACTGCGCTCATGGACTGGCTCCGAATAGAAACTTGAGTAAAACAGGCGGCTATCCTACCCGTTATGACGGGCGGCGCCATGTTTTCACCGCAACATCGCAGGATGAAAAAAAAACCGCGGGCCTTTATAGTGGCCGATCCGTGTATGACTTAAGTAGCCGAGCCCCATGTCCGAGCCCCGCAAGATTCTCGTAACCAGCGCCCTGCCCTATGCCAATGGTTCCATCCACCTTGGCCACATGCTTGAGTACATCCAGACCGACATGTGGGTGCGTTTCCAGAAGCACCGCGGCAACCACTGCACCTACGTCTGCGCGGACGACGCTCACGGCTCGGCCATCATGCTGCGCGCGGAAAAGGAAGGCATCACCCCGGAACAGCTGATCGACAACGTCAAGGCTGAACACAGCACCGACTTCGCCGATTTTCTGGTCGACTTCGACAATTTCCACTCCACGCACTGCGAAGAGAACCGTGAGCTGTCGAGCCTGATCTACACCCGCCTGCGCGATGCTGGTCATATTGCCACCCGTTCGGTGACCCAATATTTCGACCCCGACAAGAAGATGTTCCTCGCCGACCGCTTCATCAAGGGCACCTGTCCGAAATGCAGCGCTGAAGACCAATACGGCGACAACTGCGAAAAATGCGGCGCGACCTACGAGCCGACCGAGCTGAAAGACCCGAAATCGGCGATTTCCGGTGCCACGCCGGTGCTCAAGGACTCCAAGCACTTCTTCTTTGACCTGCCGGCCTTCCAGGACATGCTCCAGGCCTGGACCCGCAGCGGCACCCTGCAAGACGCAGTAGCCAACAAACTGGCCGAATGGCTCGACAGCGGCCTGCAGCAATGGGACATCTCCCGTGACGCACCGTACTTCGGCTTCGAAATCCCTGACGAGCCGGGCAAGTACTTCTATGTCTGGCTGGATGCGCCCATCGGTTACATGGCCAGCTTCAAGAACCTCTGCGCACGCCGCCCGGAGCTGGACTTCGACGCGTACTGGAACAAGGACTCGACCACCGAGCTGTATCACTTCATCGGCAAGGACATCGTCAACTTCCACGCGCTGTTCTGGCCGGCCATGCTCGAAGGCGCCGGCCTGCGCAAGCCAACCGGCATCAACGTGCACGGCTACCTGACCGTCAACGGCCAGAAGATGTCCAAGTCGCGTGGCACCTTCATCAAGGCCCGCACCTATCTGGACCACCTGTCGCCGGAATACCTGCGCTACTACTACGCAGCCAAACTGGGCCGCGGGGTCGACGACCTGGACCTGAACCTCGAAGACTTCGTGCAAAAGGTCAACTCTGACCTGATCGGCAAGGTGGTCAACATCGCCAGCCGCTGCGCCGGGTTCATTCACAAGGGCAACGCTGGCGTACTGGTCGACAGCAACATCGCGCCAGAACTGACCGCTGCGTTCCAGGCTGCCGCGCCGAGCATCGCCGAGGCCTATGAGGCCCGCGACTTCTCCCGCGCCATGCGCGAGACCATGGCCCTGGCCGACCGCGCCAACGCCTTTATTGCTGACAAGGCACCTTGGTCGCTGGCCAAGCAGGAAGGCAAGCAGGACGAGGTGCAGGCCATTTGCGCACTGGGCATCAACCTGTTCCGTCAGTTGATCATCTTCCTCAAACCGGTGCTGCCGAAACTGGCCGCCGATGCCGAGCAGTTCCTCAATGTGGCACCGCTGACCTGGAACGACCACCAGACCCTGCTGGCCAACCATCAGCTCAATCCGTTCAACGCGCTGATGACCCGTATCGACCCGGCCAGGGTCGAGGCAATGGTCAGCGCATCGAAAGAAGACCTGGCGGCCAGCACCGAGCCTGCGGCCCCGCAAGGCAACGGCGAACTGACCAAGGACCCGCTGTCGCCCGAGATCGAGTTCGACGCCTTTGCTGCCGTGGACCTGCGGGTGGCGCTGATCGTCAAGGCCGAGCACGTCGAGGGTGCCGACAAGCTGCTGCGCCTGACTCTGGATATCGGTGATCAGCAGCGTAACGTGTTCTCCGGAATCAAGAGCGCCTACCCGGACCCGAGCAAGCTTGAAGGTCGCCTGACCATGATGATCGCCAACCTCAAGCCGCGCAAAATGCGCTTTGGCGTTTCCGAAGGCATGGTGATGGCAGCCGGTCCTGGCGGTGAAGAGATCTACCTGCTCAGCCCGGACAGCGGCGCCAAGCCAGGTCAGCGCATCAAGTGACACTCGGCAAAGCCCGATAACTGCGCATGCAGCTATCGGGCGTCAGGGTGCCTCTAAAAACGCAGGCGAGGCAGTCAGAGCAAGGCAAAAACAGGCAAGCAAGCGCAATTTACGGGTTGTAAATGAGCATTGCGCGCCTGTTTTTAACGCAGCGATGACAACGCAGCTAGTTTTTAGAGGCGCCCTTTTGCCTGCCTGGTGCCCTGTTCAACGAGTAACCGCAACATGAGCCTGATTCAACGCATAGATGCCTTGCTGCCCCAGACCCAGTGCGGCAAGTGTGGCCATCCCGGCTGCCTGCCTTATGCACAAGGTATTGCCAGCGGCGAGGCCATCAACAAGTGCCCACCCGGCGGCACTGAAACCATTGCCAGCCTGGCACAACTGCTGCGCATCCCGGCCTTGCCTCTGGACACTGAACGTGGTGCGGCACCGGCCCAGGTGGCTTTTATCCGTGAAGCCGAATGCATCGGTTGCACCAAGTGCATCCAGGCCTGCCCGGTGGACGCTATCGTGGGTGCAGCGAAAATGATGCACACCGTGCTGGTTGACGAATGCACCGGCTGCGATTTGTGCGTAGCGCCGTGCCCGGTCGATTGCATTGACCTGCTGCCGCTGCCATCGGCCAATGTAGTGCCCATCGTCGGAGATCTCGCGCATGACGCGGCACAATTGCAGGCCCGCGACCGCAAGCGCAATCACGCCCGTCAGCGCTATGAACAACGCACGGCACGCTTGCGCCGCGAGCAAGAACAACGTCAGGCACGCAGCCACAAGCCTCAGCCAGCGCCTGGCAGGGCAGTCGAAAGGCAAATGCCGACGCCGCGCAACGACCAGCCCCAGAACGACCAGGCCCTGAAGCAGGCCAGGATCACCCTGAACTTGAGCCGGGCCCAATTGAACAGGTCGCTCAAAGCCTTTGGTCATCCGCCGATCCGTGAGCAGGCCATGCGCTTGCTGCAGATGCAGCATGAAGTCCAGGCTGCCGAGCAGGCCGTAGCAGCGCTTGAGCAAGCCCCCGCGCCGTCTCCCGCCGCCGCCGTGCAGCCGGCCAGCAAGCCCGCCGGCGACCTCAAGCGTGCCAAGATCCAGTTGGCCATGGCCCGTGCAGCCTTGAGCAAGGCCCAGGCAAACAATGAGCCGGCATCACAGCTGGCCATGCTCAGTGTTCAATTACACAATGCCGAACAGGCCGTCCAGGCCGCAGAACAGCCATAAGGGCTCATAGAAGCCCGATCAGGAAACCGACCATGAACGCCGCCAAACGCCAGGAGATCTTCCGCAGGCTCCACGAAGACAATCCTGACCCGAAAACCGAACTGGCCTACACCACGCCTTTCGAGCTGCTGATTGCCGTGATTCTCTCCGCGCAGGCGACCGACGTCAGCGTCAACAAAGCCACCGCGCGCCTGTACCCGGTAGCCAACACACCGCAGGCAATCTACGCACTGGGCGTGGAAGGTTTGTCGGAGTACATCAAGACCATCGGCCTGTATAACAGCAAGGCGAAAAATGTCATCGAGACCTGCCGCCTGCTGATCGAGCAGCACAACAGTGAAGTGCCACAGACCCGCGAAGCCCTCGAAGCGCTTCCGGGAGTCGGACGCAAGACCGCGAATGTGGTGCTCAATACCGCGTTTCGGCAGATCGCCATGGCGGTGGACACGCACATTTTCCGGGTCAGTAATCGTACCGGGCTGGCACCCGGCAAGAATGTGGTCGAAGTCGAGAAACAGCTACTTAAGTTCGTCCCGAAAAATTACCTGATGGACGCGCACCACTGGCTGATCCTGCATGGCCGGTATGTCTGTGTCGCCCGCAAGCCACGCTGCGGCAGTTGCCGGATCGAAGACCTGTGCGATTTCAAGGAAAAAACCTCCGACGATTGAGTAATAGCTTCAACTACCGCCAGGCGATTGAAAAAATCTTTTTTACCAAGGCACGGAATGGCGATATAAGAAGCGCCAACAGGGTGGCTCTAAAAACGTAAACGCCCAGCCCGCAGGCAGTTTTTAGAGGTGCCTGACCGCCAAGCCTGGAGTCAACTTGCATGAGCACCGGCAAAGAGCAACTGGATGTAGACGTAGTAGAAGACGAATTCGCCAACGAATCAGATGATGCCGAAACCCGGACTGCCGAACCCGCAAAGACCAATCTGAGCAAACGCCGCACAATCGACAACTTGCTCGAAGAGCGGCGCCTGAAGCGGGAGCTGGCCGACTACGACTTCGATCTCTGATCGGAACTGCCGTACCCCAAGCCTCTCTGATGAGAGGCTGAGTATTGTTGCCAACCTGATCACGCCAGCCCGTTACGCTGCGCCAGCTCGATAAGATCGACCAGCGAATGCGCATTGAGCTTGAGGAGCAGGCGCGTTTTGTAGGTACTGACCGTCTTGTTGCTGAGAAACATGCTGTCGGCGATTTCCTTGTTGGTCTTGCCCCTGGCCAACTGCTGCAGCACCATCATTTCCCGCCCGGACAAGCGATCCACCATATCCGCCTCGCTGGCATTGCCCATGCTGGAGCGCACCGTGTGCAGAGCCTGGTTGGGGAAGTAGCTATAGCCAGACAATACGGCCTTGATCGCGCTAAGCAATTCAGTGAGGTCCTGCTGTTTGCAGACATAGCCCGCCGCGCCGGCCTGCATGCAACGCATCGAAAAATGCCCCGGCGATTGTGAGGTCAGGATCAGCACCTTGAACGGCAGCGCCATGGCCGACAACCGGGCAATCACCTCAAGGCCGTCGAGCTTGGGAATGCCGATGTCGAGGATCACGATATCCGGCAGGTGCTCACGCGCCAGTTGCAAGGCATCTACCCCGTTGTCAGTTTCGGCGACAACCTCGTAACCATGGCGCTCCATCAGCATCCGTACAGCCAGGCGAATGACAGGATGATCATCCACGATCAGCACTTTATTCATGGTGCAGTCCAATTTTTGCTATTCGAATTTTCGGAGCCAGCACAATAGCCTAGTCGTTTAGTAGTTTGCATGGCGCACGCCCCATAAGACCAACACCCAAAGACCATTCCCACCCTTAGAAGAGAACTTTCCTACAAATCTTGCCATAAGCAGCTGGATTTTAACTTCTATCACAAGCCTTCTCCTTCGCAATCCGACGCACCGACCATCCTCTCCATGCCCCATAAAAACCATGTTGAAGGGCCGCCCATCATCGGCTTGCGAGCCTTAACTTTTCCTGTCGGGACACGTGAATCAAACAAGACACGCTTGCAAGCCGCCATGTGTTTACACACCTTCACGCAATTACTTTGCTGGTTTCAGGTTTTGTACGAAAACTGCGGCACTCGGCCATGCTGCATCAAAAACCCGGACCGCCGCCAACAGCCACTAATTAGCCACTAACTGCACCGTGCCATCCATGGCCAGGCAACACCAGCACCGGGCCATTTGCCAGCGCCTCGTTTAAAACTACACGTAACCGAATGCCTTTTTCATACACATATCTATTTCAGGAGCGCGACTACACAATATTCAGAAATACCTTACAAAATTTCGCTCGACTCTTTATGAATCTCTTGTCATCCCATACAGACCAAACGCCTCAAAGCCCGCCCCGGCGGCATCGCCAACGACGATGAGCTAACAGCATGTGCCTATCGGAGTCCATCCTTAAACAGCTAAAGGGGAAATAGCCTACAGCACGAACAGACGCTGCCTGAGCGCTCGTAAGACCAATACCACAGCCTCAGGCGCACCGTTCTGGAGTACAACTTTTTTACTTGCAATTCCTATTGTCAATCGTTACTTTTTTGACAAAGCACCCCTGCTTACAGCACATAAACCGTTCATTAAGACAAACAACTAACACAATCGTCTTCAATGAAAGTTATGAAACCGTGCCCACCCGACAACGTGCCTGTCAGTAGGGAATAAATGACGCACGCCGCATGGCCGCGCAGCAACAGTAAGTTTGACCTGCTGACTCTTTTTGAATGGCCATGTGTATAACCATGTTCAAAAGGAATAGATCATGAACAGCAAACCCGTACCCGCTTTGTGCCTCCCCCTGTCACCCCTGGACCTGGCCGCTGCCGTTGAGGACTTCGTGGCCCAAGGGGGTGTTATCGCCATCATTCCCCAAGGAGAAACAGCCGAACCGGTTGAAACGGTTACGCCTGAAAATCTGACTGTCGCAGCGCCGGAAAAACTGCAACTGCTCAGGCTGCTGGCGGCCAAAGGTGCCGGAGTTTCATCCTTGCAGTATTCACTCAAGATGAACAGGAAGGATATTCGTCAGTTAGCACAACAACATCACATCAAGATCAACTTCAGCCGCCCGATACAGGCGCAACGTAATGTGCCAGACACGCCACTTCGCGACATTGATGATGTAACGGCCGGACATGCCATGCACTATTCAAGCCTGGGCTACAGCACAGCCGAAATCGCCAGAATCCTCGGGCTAAGCGTGCGCGAGGTTCTTGATATCGGTAAAGCCTACCGCTTTGAATTCAGCAACCATCAGGTTTGACCAGCGATCGCCAACAACCGGCCCTGCCGCTCAGGAGTCAAATAATGTTCCTTTTTAATCGCATCATGAACCCTATTAGTGTCATCGCACTGTTCGCCGCGCTGTCAGAAGCCTCGGCAGCCACGGTACTGCCCTATCTGGACACTGACAGCCGCCAGGTTTATATCTGGTTCCTGATTGTTTTCCCCACCACCCTGGTGGTGATGTTTTTCCTGACCTTGAATTTCAATGCCAGGGTATTGTATGCCCCCTGCAAATGCTTTTATCAGGAAGACACCCAAACCTGAAAACAGCCAGACTTGAGCACGCAGTAAAAAACGAGACAGCGAAGGTAGGAAAGGTCAACAAACAGAGTCAGATTTCCTATACACGATGGTAAGCCACTGAAAAAAGCCAGTCGCCATAACGGATAAGCGCAACGCAGCTCATTCATGCTGAAAGGCCATCTGATGTTAACTATTAAAAACCCGCTATTGTTATTTAAACCCTTTGCGGGTGCCCTTAGTTGAGAGGTTTCATGCGTACACACCCAATAGACACCGAACCTGTTTTCGCCACTTTCATAGAGATGGAACGATCATGTCTAAACTCAAAGAATTTCGTGAACTGGAACATGCCCTGAAGTTGCAACAGGAAAAACTCGACATGCTGGCGCATGACGAGCGGCTCGGACGAGAACTTGAGTTCGAGAAAAAACTGCTGTCATTGCTCAAGCGTTACCAGCTCGACCTCCAGGGCCTGCAGGATTTTATCCGCCCGGTCGAGCCGTCATCCGCACGGCTGCGGCGCCAGAAGAGTACCTCCAGAAACGCAGCAAGGGCACCCAAGGGCACCTCTGGTGCCGTGCAGACAGCCTAAAACCAGGGTCTGCAGCCCTGAGCAGGGCTGCAGACGACCGGTCAGAAGAACTTGCGGTTCTTGTTGGCTGCAATGCGCATGCGCAGTGCATTGAGCTTGATAAAGCCCGCCGCGTCAGCCTGGTTGTAAGCACCGCCATCTTCTTCGAAGGTGGCGATGTTGGCGTCGAACAGCGAATCGTCCGACTTGCGACCCGTCACGATCACGTTGCCCTTGTACAGTTTCAGGCGCACGACGCCATTCACGTGAACCTGGGAAGCGTCGATCATCTGTTGCAGCATCAGACGCTCAGGGCTCCACCAGTAGCCGGTGTAGATCAGGCTGGCGTACTTCGGCATCAGCTCGTCTTTGAGGTGCGCCACTTCACGGTCCAGGGTGATGGACTCGATAGCACGGTGGGCACGCAGCATGATGGTGCCGCCCGGAGTTTCGTAGCAGCCGCGGGACTTCATGCCCACGTAGCGGTTTTCCACGATATCCAGACGACCGATGCCGTTCTCGCCGCCGATGCGGTTCAGTTCGGCCAGAACCTGGGCTGGCGTCAGCTCCTTGCCGTCGATGGCAACGATGTCACCGCCACGGTAGGTCAGCTCGATGTAGGTCGGGGTGTCCGGGGCCGACTCTGGCGACTTGGTCCAGCGCCACATGTCTTCTTCGTGCTCGGTCCAGGTGTCTTCCAGCACGCCGCCTTCATAGGAAATGTGCAGCAGGTTGGCGTCCATCGAGTACGGCGACTTCTTCTTGCCGTGACGCTCGATCGGGATCGCGTGCTTTTCGGCGTAGTCCATCAGCTTCTCGCGCGACAGCAGGTCCCACTCGCGCCATGGAGCAATCACCTTGACGCCTGGCTTGAGTGCATAGGCACCCAGCTCGAAACGTACCTGGTCGTTGCCTTTGCCGGTCGCGCCGTGGGAGATGGCGTCAGCGCCAGTCTCGTTGGCGATCTCGATCAGACGCTTGGCGATCAGTGGACGGGCGATGGAAGTACCCAGCAGGTACTCGCCTTCGTAGACAGTGTTGGCACGGAACATCGGGTAGACGAAATCGCGCACGAACTCTTCGCGCAGGTCGTCGATGTAGATCTCTTTAACGCCCATGGCCTGCGCTTTGGCGCGAGCCGGCTCGACCTCTTCGCCCTGGCCCAGGTCAGCGGTGAAGGTCACCACTTCGCAGTTGTAGGTATCTTGCAGCCACTTCAGGATCACCGAAGTGTCCAGGCCACCGGAATACGCCAGTACGACCTTGTTTACGTCCGCCATGCCATCACTCCACCGGGTTGTACGGAAAACCGTTGATTCTACCGTTCAAACCCGCAGATTTACAGTGGCGCGACAGCTTGTGATTGCCAGGCGACAGACGTAGCACCCAGAACTGTCCGGCCTGACGCCCGCCTGAAAGCCCCTTTGGCTCAACACTGTTCGATCATACCGGTGGGAGTCAGGTTGCTGGCGAAGAGGGCAGCATATTCGCAGCAGATGCTGTGACTTTACCGGCCTCTTCGCGAGCAAGCTCGCCCCCAACGGCTGCATACCCGCTCGTGCGGGGCAAGGGCTGCGATCAGGATGTTTTGGCAGCAGCCGGGGTCTTGGCGGTTGGCGCGGCAGACGCCGCTGGTGCAGCCGGCGCCGCTTCCGCAGGCGTGGCAGGTGCCGGGCGTTCGGTCGGGGCAACCCGCTCCAGCTGCACATTGACCCGCCGGTTACGGGCGCGATTGGCGTTGTTGGTGTTGGCCGCCAGCGGATAACGCTCGCCATGAAAACGCAGGGTGATCTGTTCTTCCGGCACACCATTGGCCTTCAGGTAGTCCATCACCGCCAGCGCCCGGCGCCGCGACAGGTCGCGGTTGGTCAGGCGATTGCCACTGTTGTCGGAGTGCCCGTCCAGTTCAACGTGGTTCACGGTCGGGTCGGCCTTCATGTAGGCCAGCATGTTGTCCAGGCGCGCCTTGGCCTTGGCGTCGAGCTCGATCCCGCCACCCGGAAAGCCGACCTCGGTCTGTTTGATCTGTTCGAAGTTCATCGGCAACAGCTTGGCCGTGCACGCCTGATACTCGCCAAAGGCTTCACGAAACCTTGCGGGCAACAGGCGCACTTCCATATTGCCGCCGCCATCTCGGGCATAGTGACGAATCACCGGGCTCCGGCCTTCGAGCAAGCCGTTGATCAGCCTGCCAGCCTGAGCCTGCGAAGAATTGAACGGGAATTCGCCGTTACCGACCCGCACTGCGCCCAGGTTGATATCGCCACGACCGGGTTGCCATGGCGCCGCGGCGGCCAGCAGTGTGGCTGACCCGGTGCCCATCATGTTGTAGGAAGCTTTCAGACGAAAGGTCGCCTGCTCACCGGCCTTGCGCACGAACTCACCCGCACCGAAGTCGGTGATCGGCTGGCTCAGTCGACACTCGAACTGATCGCCCTCAACCTTCCATTCAATGCTTTCCAGGCGCGTCTGGAAATTGACCGCCATCGCGGGAAGACTGGCGAACAGGCTGAGCAAGGCTAGATATTGGCGCACGGGAGGCTCCACCTAAAAATGACGCTAAAACAGAAAATGCCTACTTGATGGCTATCGGTAACTTCCTACAAAACTTGATAGCGAGTGCCTGAGACTGTCTTTTCCGGTAGCATTCCCGCGAGTTCGAACCGCCTGGAATCCCCCATGTCCGACCGCCTGACCCTATTGCGTCCCGACGACTGGCACATTCACCTCCGTGACGGAGCTGTTTTGCCTCATACCGTCGCTGACGCCGCGCGCACGTTTGCCCGCGCGATCATCATGCCTAACCTGGTGCCGCCCGTACGCAATGCGCAGCAGGCCGATGCCTACCGCCAGCGGATTCTCGCAGCGCGCCCCGAGGGCAGCCGTTTCGAACCGCTGATGGTGCTGTACCTCACCGACCACACCACCGCTGACGATATCCGCGCCGCCAAAGCCAGTGGCTTCGTCCACGCGGCCAAGCTGTACCCGGCCGGCGCAACCACCAACTCCGACTCCGGTGTCACCAGCCTGGACAAGATCTCTGGTGCCCTGGAAGCCATGGCTGAGGTAGGTCTGCTGCTGCTGGTGCACGGCGAAGTGACGCGCAGCGAGATCGACGTGTTCGATCGCGAGAAGACCTTCATTGATGAACACCTGCGTAAGGTCGTCGAGCGCTATCCGACCCTTAAAGTGGTGTTCGAGCACATCACCACCGGCGACGCGGTGCAGTTCGTCAATGACGCCCCGGCCAACGTCGCGGCGACCATTACCGCCCATCACCTGCTGTATAACCGAAACCACATGCTGGTCGGCGGAATTCGTCCACATTTCTATTGCTTGCCGATCCTTAAACGCAACACCCATCAAGTGGCGTTGCTGGATGCCGCGACCAGTGGCAGTGGCAAGTTCTTCCTTGGCACTGACTCGGCGCCGCATGCCCAGCACGCCAAGGAAAATGCCTGTGGCTGCGCCGGCTGCTACACCGCCTATGCGGCCATCGAGATGTATGCCGAGGCGTTCGAGCAGCGCAATGCGCTGGACAAGCTCGAAGGCTTTGCCAGCCTGCATGGCCCGGCGTTTTACGGTCTGCCGGCCAACCAGGACACAATTACCCTGGTCCGTGAAGAATGGACCGCCCCGACCAGCCTGCCATTCGGTGAGCTGGCCGTCATCCCGCTGCGCGCCGGTGAAAAACTGCGCTGGCGCCTGCTGGAGAACGATGCGTGAGTGACGATCATTTCGACGACGATCTGGATGCTCCGACGGGGGGTGGTTCGCGCCACCCCATGGCCGCTCGTTTCCGTGGCTATCTGCCTGTAGTGGTCGATGTCGAAACCGGCGGTTTCAACGCCGCCACCGATGCCCTGCTGGAAATCGCAGCGACCACCATCGGTATGGACGAAAAAGGCTTCGTGTTCCCTGAGCACACCTATTTCTTCCGTGTCGAGCCTTTCGAGGGCGCCAACATCGAAGCCGCGGCCTTGGAGTTCACCGGGATCAAGCTGGACCACCCGCTGCGCATGGCCGTCAGTGAAGAAACCGCCCTGACCGACATCTTTCGTGGGGTGCGCAAAGCGCTCAAAGCCAATGGCTGCAAGCGTGCGGTGCTGGTCGGCCACAACGCCAGCTTTGACCTGGGCTTTTTGAACGCCGCCGTGGCGCGCCTGGACATGAAGCGCAATCCGTTTCATCCGTTTTCCAGCTTCGACACCGCGACGCTGGCTGGTCTGGCTTACGGTCAAACGGTACTGGCCAAGGCTTGCCAGGCGGCCGGCATCGACTTCGATGGCCGTGAAGCCCACTCGGCACGCTACGACACGGAAAAGACCGCCGACCTGTTCTGCGGCATTGTGAACCGCTGGAAAGATATGGGCGGCTGGCACGACTACGACGACTGAAAAGTCGCAGCCAATGCGCCGTCACTGACGGCGCATTACCCCCATTGCATGACCCGCCTGTGACAACCCCGAACCACTTATCGGGGCATCTTGTTAAAAGCCAAAACAATTTTGACAAGCATTCTCATTACGATTAATCTGCCTCGCAACCAGCATCACACAGCGATGGTTCGAGCTTATGTACGTTTGTCTTTGCCTTGGCGTCACCGACGGCAAAATCCGCGATGCGATCTTCGAAGGCTGCTGCAGCTACCGCGATGTCCGTGAGACTCTCGGCGTTGGAACTCAATGTGGCAAGTGTGCATGCCTTGCCAAGCAAGTGGTCCGCGAAACGCTGACCGAAATCCAGAGCAGCCAGGCTGCACTGGCCTACCCCGCAGAATTTTCTGCCGCGTAATTAACACCCTTTTTATCAAACCGGACCCAGTGTCCGGTTTTTTTATGCCTGTAATTCAATTACTTAACGGCAAAATGCAGAACTCAAACATTCTTATTCAGATTTAAATTCACTTATTATTCAATAACTTAGGTTTGACAGTACACTGAGTGCGGATCAAACTCGCCGCCTATAGACATTAGCCTGCGGCAGGAAACCAACATGAAAGGCGACATTACAGTCATTCAGCACCTCAACAAGATCCTCGGTAACGAGCTGGTCGCCATCAACCAATACTTCCTGCACGCCCGTATGTACGAAGATTGGGGCCTGAATAAACTCGGCAAACACGAGTACCGCGAATCGATCGACGAGATGAAACACGCTGACAAGATCATTAAGCGTATTTTGTTTCTCGAAGGCATTCCGAACCTGCAAGACCTGGGCAAAATCCTGATTGGCGAGCACACCAAGGAAATGCTTGAGTGCGACCTGAAGATCGAGAAAAAAGGCCTGGCCGATCTGAAAGCCGCCATCGCTCATTTCGAAACCGTCGGTGACTACGGCAGCCGTGAACTGCTCGAAGACATTCTGGAGTCGGAAGAAGAGCACATCGACTGGCTGGAAACCCAGCTGGGCCTGATCGACAAGATCGGTATCGAGAACTACCTGCAATCGCAGATGGGCGAAGAATAAGCCCTCAGGCTGTTCTACCTGCCAGCAAAAAGCCCCGCCTGTATGACAGAGCGGGGCTTTTTTTGGCGCATTCAGCGAGGACGATCAGCCCTTGGCTTTCTCTGCGGCCTGCTTGATCAGGGTCTGCAGCTCGCCCTTTTCGAACATCTCGATGACGATGTCGCTGCCGCCGACCAGTTCACCGTCGACCCACAGTTGCGGGAAGGTCGGCCAGTTGGCGTACTTGGGCAGGTTGGCGCGGATTTCAGGGTTCTGCAGGATGTCGACGTAGGCGAACTTCTCACCACACTGCATGACTGCCTGGGACGCTTTGGCCGAAAAGCCACATTGTGGCGCGTTCGGAGCGCCTTTCATGTAAAGCAGGATTGTGTTGTTGGCAATCTGCTCTTTGATCGTTTCAATGATATCCATGAAGCACCTCGGCTGAACTTTCCGACTCAGTTGTCGGCACGGTGGCACATTGTAACGGAAAGCCGAAGACAGCGCTCGGTCTTGAGGCGCTGCTGTGGGTTCAGCAGAATATTTTGAACAAGCGGGTGCGGTGCGGTGTAACGCAATCCTTGCCTGCCCGGCTTCCGTGCTTCACCGGCGAGTCGACTCAATTGCCGATCGGCGTGACCTTGCGTTGCATCTGGATCTCTGCAACGGTCTCGATCTGCTCCTGGGCGACAGGTACGCCGGTCAGGTCGCCGATCAGGCGCCAGTGCTCGTCCAGGCCGGAACTGATGGTCGCCATGCGGTCGATCATGCGCCGCCCCGCCGCCCGGGTGACCTCGTCTTCACTGCGCAGCAGTTCAAAAGACATGGACGTCATGGAGGCTGTCAGATGCGTCAGGGTCCGGGCAGTCAGGCCCAGAAGCTCCGTTAGTTGACGTTCCTTTGAGTTCATCCGAAAAACCCTCGTGTAATCTGTCTGCTTTTATAACTCAGGGCCGACACTAAAGATACGAGCCATCTTAGCACCGCGTGAAGCACATCGCATTCACGGTGATGACATATAGCCACCTACGTTTTCGGCGACTCCGGTTGCGACAGGCAAGCGCCTGCTTTTGTTGCGGATATTGCAAAACACCAAGAGCCCGGTGTACAACTGATCTCTTTCCCCCCAACAAAATGGACGGAACTGATTTCTCCCTCGGTCAACGCCTTCCCATGACCCCGACGGGCCACAGATCAAGCCAAAATACACTCAAACCCTTATAAATCAACGGCGCCGTTGCGATGCTGCGACATTTTTTTATACCATCGCGCCTTCCCTATTTCGTCGCTCAATGCGGCTTTCGCTGTAGATCTCGTCCGTTTTCCCGATAAAAAACCGGTTTGGACAGCTACGGTCTGTTGCAAAAAAGGTAGTCAATAATGAACGCCAGGCACTTTCTCTCGATGATGGATTACACCCCAGACGAACTGCTGGGCTTGATCCGTCGTGGCGTAGAGCTCAAAGACCTGCGAAATCGCGGCGTGCTTTTCGAACCTTTGAAGAACCGGGTGCTGGGGATGATTTTCGAAAAATCCTCGACACGTACCCGTCTTTCCTTCGAGGCCGGCATGATCCAGCTGGGTGGCCAGGCCATCTTTCTGTCTCATCGCGACACCCAACTGGGCCGCGGCGAGCCTATTTCTGACAGCGCCAAGGTCATGTCGCGCATGCTCGACGCGGTCATGATCCGCACTTACGCCCACAGCAACCTGACCGAGTTTGCCGCCAACTCCCGCGTGCCGGTGATCAATGGTCTGTCCGATGATCTGCACCCGTGCCAGTTGCTCGCCGACATGCAGACCTACCTGGAACACCGCGGCTCGATCAAGGGCAAGACCGTGGCCTGGATCGGCGACGGCAACAACATGTGCAACAGCTATATAGAAGCGGCCATCCAGTTCGACTTCCAGCTGCGCGTCGCCTGCCCGTCGGGCTACGAGCCAAACCCGGACTTCCTGGCACTGGCCGGTGACCGCGTTCAGGTGCTGCGCGATCCGAAAGAAGCCGTGGCCGGTGCGCATCTGGTAAGTACCGACGTCTGGACCTCGATGGGTCAAGAAGAGGAAACCGCACGCCGCCTGGCACTGTTTGCACCTTATCAGGTCACCCGTGAGCTGCTCGACCTGGCGGCTCCGGACGTGCTGTTCATGCATTGCCTGCCGGCGCACCGTGGCGAGGAAATCAGCGCCGACGTGCTCGACGACCCCCGCGCCGTGGCCTGGGACCAGGCAGAGAACCGTCTGCACGCGCAGAAGGCCTTGCTGGAGTTTCTGGTCGCACCGTCGTTCAAGCCATGAGCCAGCCACTGCTGCTGAACCTGCGCAATCTGGCCTGCGGCTATCAGAATCAACGGGTGGTGCAGGACCTGGACCTGCACCTGAACGTTGGCGATATCGGTTGCCTGCTGGGCTCTTCGGGTTGCGGCAAGACCACCACATTGCGTGCGATAGCCGGCTTCGAGCCGGTCCATGCCGGCGAAATCAGCCTGGGCGGTGATGTGATTTCCCGACCCGGCTTTACCCTCGCGCCAGAGAAACGCCGGATCGGCATGGTGTTTCAGGACTACGCCCTGTTTCCGCACCTGACCGTTGCGCAAAACATCGGCTTCGGCATCAACAAGCACCCGCGGCTGAATCAGGTTATCGACGAACTGCTCGAACTGGTCAACCTCGGCTCACTCGGCAAGCGCTACCCCCACGAACTGTCCGGCGGCCAGCAACAACGCGTGGCGCTGGCCCGCGCCCTGGCCCCCGAGCCTCAGTTGCTGCTGCTCGATGAGCCGTTTTCCAACCTGGATGTAGAGCTGCGTCGGCGCCTGAGCCACGAAGTGCGCGATATCCTCAAGACCCGCGGCACCAGTGCGATTCTGGTCACCCACGACCAGGAAGAAGCCTTTGCCGTAAGCGATCATATCGGCGTCTTCAAGGAAGGCCGTCTGGAGCAGTGGGACACACCGTACAACCTGTACCACGAACCCCGCACGCCTTATGTGGCAAGCTTCATTGGCCAGGGCTACTTCATCCGCGGCCAGTTGCTCGATCATGAGTCGATCAGTACCGAACTGGGCATTCTGCGCGGCAACCGTGCCTACCCCGGCGTCTCGGGCAGCGCGGTAGAGGTTCTGCTACGCCCGGACGATATCGTCCATGCGCCCGATGGTGCGCTGAAGGCAAAGGTCACTGGCCGCACCTTCCAGGGAGCCTCGACCCTCTATAGCCTGCAACTGGCCACCGGCACCCAGCTCGAAGCGCTGTTTCCCAGCCACATCGACTACAGCACGGGCGCTGAGGTGGGCATTCGTGTGGCCGCCGAGCACCTGGTGGCGTTCCCGGCTGCTGGCTCCGTCGCCACCCACGCCATCACCCCGTAGGAGCGGCTTCAGCCGCGAAGGATCCCGGCACCGACCGCTAATGTGCTGGTTTTACCGGCCCTTTCGCGAGCAAGCTCGCTCCCACACAAGCAGCAGCGCTTACATTAGCCGCGACCGATGGCCGCGAACTGTGCCTTGGTCTGCTCCGCCAGCGCCGCAGCACTCAGTTCGACCTCCAGCCCCCGCCGCCCGGCACTGACAAACACCGTCTCGAACGGCCGGGCGCTGTCATCGATAAAGGTGCGCAGGCGCTTCTTCTGGCCCAGCGGGCTGATGCCCCCCAACAGATACCCCGTTGAACGCTGCGCGGCTGCCGGGTCGGCCATTTCCGCTTTCTTGATCCCGGCAGCCGACGCCAGGGCTTTTAAATCCAGCGTGCCGGCCACCGGCACCACCGCCACCAACAGTTCACCTTTTTCACTGCTGGCCAATAGCGTCTTGAACACCCGGGCGGCCTCCAGCCCCAGTTTCTCAACCGCTTCCAGACCGTAAGACGCCGCCTTCGGATCATGTTCATAGCTATGAATCCGGTGTTCGATGCGGTTCTTTTTCAGCAAATCCAGTGCAGGGGTCATGGTCACTCCAGAGCGGTTCAGGGCGAGCGCCACTTTAAGCCAAAAACACAAAAACAGCCGCTGTTACAAATCAATCTCGCAAGGCTGAAGCCCTGATTTTTCCTACAACATCAGTCGATATTGCACAGGGCATAAACGACAAATGTCAGTCATCGTTCAATTTCGACCTTTGACAGCGCAAAACTGTGGCTATATTTTCATTTGCGAATATTGTCGAACATTCAGTTTACGGCATGCGCATCATTTACAAGACTCTACGGGATCCTGACTTACTCACTCTTTCGACAAACCACTGCTCTTCATGAGCCAGAACAAGAACGAGGTTTGCATGACAGTCCAGATACAACAACCCAGCCTGGCCGGCCAATGCACCGCCGAATTTCTCGGCACTGCCCTTATGCTGTTCTTCGGTACCGGTTGCGTGGCGGCGCTCAAGGTGGCGGGTGCCAGCTTCGGTCTTTGGGAGATCAGCATCATCTGGGGCATGGCGGTCAGCATGGGGATCTACCTGAGCGCCGGCATCTCCGGGGCTCACCTCAATCCCGCCGTCAGCATCGCCCTGAGCCTGTTTGCCGGTTTTGAAAAAAAGAAACTGCCGTTCTATATCGGCGCACAGCTCGCCGGTGCCTTCTGCGGTGCCGGGCTGGTCTACCTGCTGTACATCAGCCTGTTTTTCGACTTCGAAAACACCCACCAATTGGTTCGCGGCAGCACCGAAAGCCTGCAACTGGCAGCGGTGTTCTCGACCTACCCGAACCCGGCAATTTCCACCGGCCAGGCATTTCTGGTCGAGGTGGTGATCACCTGTGTGCTGATGGCGGTCATCATGGCGCTGGTCGACGATAACAATGGCCTGCGACGCGGCCCTATGGCGCCCTTGCTGATCGGCCTGCTGGTGGCGGTGATCGGCAGCGCCATGGGTCCGCTGACCGGCTTCGCGATGAACCCGGCCCGGGATCTGGGGCCCAAGCTGATGACATTCTTTGCCGGCTGGGGCGACATCGCCTTTACCGGCGGGCGCGATATTCCGTACTTTCTGGTCCCGTTGTTCGCTCCCATTCTGGGCGCCTGCCTCGGCGCCGCCGGTTACCGGTTGCTGGTTGCCCGCCATCTGCCAGGCAACGAGCAGCAACAACCAGCCAGCAAGAAGATCAGCGCCAAGGCCCATACGTCTTCCTGACCCCATTCACCTGCTCAAGGCAATCGACATGACTGACGTACAGAACAAGAACTACATCATTGCCCTCGATCAAGGCACCACCAGTTCCAGGGCAATCATTCTGGATCGCAACGCCAATGTGGTGAGTTCCGCGCAGATCGAATTCACCCAGCACTATCCGCAGGCCGGCTGGGTCGAGCATGACCCGATGGAGATTTACGCCACCCAGACCGCCTGCATGACCAAAGCGCTGGCCCAGGCTAACCTGCAGGCCTCGCAAGTCGCCGCCATCGGCATCACCAACCAGCGTGAAACCACTGTCGTCTGGGAAAAGGACACCGGCCGGCCGATCTACAATGCGGTGGTCTGGCAATGCCGACGCAGCACAGAGATCTGCCAGCAGCTCAAACGTGACGGCCTGGAAGACTACATCCGCGAGACCACCGGGCTGGTGATCGACCCGTATTTCTCCGGCACCAAACTCAAGTGGATCCTCGACCATGTCGAAGGCAGCCGGGAGCGGGCGCGCAAGGGTGAGTTGCTGTTCGGCACCGTTGACAGCTGGCTGATCTGGAAGCTCACTGGCGGCGAGGTGCATGTCACCGATTACACCAACGCCTCACGGACCATGCTGTTCGATATCCATAATCTGCGCTGGGACCCGCGCATGCTCGAAGTGCTGGATATCCCCGAGCAGATGCTTGCGCAGGTCAAAGGCTCATCGCACGTCTACGGTCAGACCCGCAGCGGCATCCCCATCGCGGGCATCGCCGGTGACCAGCAGGCCGCACTGTTCGGCCAGATGTGCGTTGAACCGGGTCAAGCCAAGAACACCTACGGCACCGGTTGCTTCCTGCTGATGAACACCGGCAGCACTGCGGTGCGCTCGACCCATGGCCTGCTGACCACCATCGGCTGCGGACCGCGCGGCGAGGTGGCTTATGCTCTGGAAGGCGCGGTGTTCAACGGCGGTTCTACCGTACAGTGGCTGCGCGACGAACTGAAAGTGGTCAACGATGCACTGGACACCGAGTACTTTGCCAGCAAGGTCAAGGACAGCAACGGGGTCTATCTGGTCCCGGCCTTTACCGGGCTGGGCGCGCCGTACTGGGACCCTTATGCACGCGGCGCGCTGTTCGGCCTGACCCGTGGGGTGAAGATCGACCACATCATCCGCGCCACGCTCGAATCGATTGCCTTCCAGACCCGCGACGTACTCGATGCCATGCAGCAAGATGCCGGCGAACGGCTCAAATCCCTTCGGGTCGACGGCGGCGCGGTCACCAACAATTTCCTGATGCAGTTCCAGGCCGACATTCTCGGCACCGACGTAGAGCGACCGCACATGCGTGAAAGTACCGCGCTGGGCGCCGCCTTCCTTGCCGGGCTGGCCACCGGCTTCTGGAGCAACCTGGACGAACTGCGCGACCGCACCGGTATCGAGCGGGTATTTACCCCCGACATGCCTGACGCCCAGCGCGCCCAGCACTATGCAGGATGGAAGAAGGCCGTGGAGCGCACCCGCGACTGGGCGCCACACGACACAGCTGATTGAAGCCACGACAAAGGCGGCTGACAGGCGGGGTACGGCTGGTTCATCATGACGCCATTTGCACCAGGCGCCTGAAGGAAAACAATGAACCTGCCTCCCCGCCAGAAACAGACCCTCGAACTGGTCCGCGAACGTGGCTACGTCAGTATCGAGGAACTGGCCACTTTGTTCGTCGTCACGCCGCAGACCATTCGCCGTGACATCAATCAATTGGCGGAACTGAACCTGCTGCGCCGCTACCATGGTGGCGCGGCTTATGATTCGAGTATCGAAAACACCGCCTACGCCATGCGCGCCGACCAGATGCGTGACGAGAAACAGCGCATCGCCGAAGCGGTGGCCGCGCTGATCCCGGATAACGCCTCGTTGTTTATCAATATCGGCACCACCACCGAAAGCATCGCCCGTGCCCTGCTCAATCACAACAACCTGAAAATCATCACCAACAACCTCCATGTGGCGGCGACGCTGAGCGCCAAGGATGATTTCGAAGTGCTGGTCGCAGGCGGCAACGTGCGCCGTGACGGCGGTGTGGTCGGCCAGGCCAGTGTCGATTTCATCAGCCAGTTCAAGGTCGACTTTGCCTTGATCGGCATCAGTGGCATCGATGAAGACGGTAGCCTGCTGGATTTCGACTACCAGGAGGTGCGCGGCTCCCAAGCCATGATCGGCAACGCTCGCCAGGTCATCCTCGCCGCAGACTCCAGCAAGTTCGGTCGCAACGCCATGGTCCGCCTCGGGCCGATCAGCCTGATTGATTGCCTGGTCACCGACCAGACGCCGGTGCCGGCACTGCATCAGTTGCTCAACCAGCATAAGGTTCGTCTGGAAGTGGTCTGAGCCTTGTCGTTCGAGTCGGCCGAGGATTGACCCATCGGCCGAGCTGATTGTTCGTTTTTGTTCCTTTTTATTTTCAAACCTGGTTATTTCGGCAGACCCAACTGGATCATGGCATTTTGTTGCGCTATTATTTTCGAAAGTGAACATAAATGTTCGATTTCAGACTTAGCGCCATCGTCCTGTATCCCGGAGGCCACCCATGACCGACCTGAACGCGCCCACTGCATCGCCCGCCCCGATCTACGACATCGCCGTCATCGGTGGTGGCATCAACGGTGTCGGTATCGCCGCCGATGCTGCAGGGCGCGGCCTGTCCGTGTTGCTTTGCGAACAGGACGACCTGGCCAGCCACACCTCCTCGGCCAGCAGCAAGCTGATCCACGGCGGGCTGCGGTATCTGGAACACTATGAGTTTCGCCTCGTGCGTGAGGCGTTGGCCGAACGCGAAGTACTGCTGGGCAAGGCGCCGCATATCGTCAAGCCGATGCGCTTTGTGTTGCCGCACCGCCCGCATCTGCGCCCGACGTGGATGATCCGCGCCGGCATGTTCCTCTATGACCACCTGGGCAAACGCGAGAAGCTGCCGGCTTCGCGCAGCCTGCGCTTCGGTGCCGACAGCCCGCTCAAGCCGGCCATCAAACAGGGTTTCGAATACTCCGACTGCTGGGTCGACGATGCCCGGCTGGTGGTGCTCAATGCCATGGCAGCCCGTGAAAACGGTGCGCAGATCCATACCCGCACCCGCTGCGTGGACGCCAAACGCATTGACGGGCTATGGCAGGTCAACCTGCAGGACCGGCATGGCAAGACCTTTTCGATTCATGCCAGGGCACTGGTCAACGCCGCCGGCCCCTGGGTGGCAAAACTGCTGCGCGAAGACCTCAAGGTGCAATCGCCCTACGGCATTCGGCTGATTCAGGGCAGCCACTTGATCGTACCGAAGCTCTATGAAGGCGATAACGCGTTCATTCTGCAAAACGAAGACAAACGCATCGTCTTCACCATTCCTTATCTGGACCAGTTCACCCTGGTCGGCACCACCGACCGCGAGTACCTGGGTGACCCGGCCAAAGTGAAAATCACCGATGAGGAAACGGACTACATCCTCAAAGTGGCCAATGATCATTTCAATCGCCAGTTGAGCCGCACGGATGTCCTGCACACCTATTCCGGCGTGCGCCCACTGTGCAACGATGAGTCGGACAATCCGTCGGCCATCACCCGCGACTATACCCTGGCGCTCAGTGGCGCCAGTGGCGAGGCGCCGGTGCTGTCGGTGTTCGGTGGCAAGCTGACCACTTACCGCAAGCTGGCCGAGTCGGCCATGGCGCAACTGGCCCCCTGGTTTGCCCAAATGAAACCGGCATGGACCGCCAACGCTCCACTGCCAGGAGGCGAACAGCCGATCAGCAGCGAGCAGTTGATTGCCCGCTTTGGCTGGCTGCCCGAACAGATTGCCCGCCGCTGGGCACGCACTTACGGCAGCCGTAGCTGGCAGGTGCTGGACGGCGCGCAGAGCCTGGCAGATTTGGGTGAACACTTCGGTGCCGGGCTGTATGAACGGGAAGTCGAATACCTGTGCAATCAGGAATGGGTGACCTGCGCTGATGACATTCTGCGCCGGCGCACCAAGCTGGGCCTGTTCACCACGGCCAGCGAGCAAGCCGCGCTACAAGCGTGGCTGGACGCCCGCCACGCATCGAGCCCTGCCGCAGCCTGACCCCCTCCCCCCCGCAGGGCTTGCCAGCGCAAGCCCTCAGCCGCTCTCTCCCCGACTCGACGGATCACGCGCCGTGAAAAACATTCGGATTTCCGAACGCGCGCGTTGTCTGAATTCGGCTTCCCGGACGTTCAATCACCGTCAAGAAGCCGAAACAATAAATTAATCCCTTTAAAATCAATTGGATAGCTATTCGCCACGGTCTGGCACGACTCATGCTCTACACTCCATGTCGACCGCTTCAACATCCAGGCGCGTGTCTAGCAAGAGGCGCCGTTGAAGCTTTCGTTGAACATATGACTGACGCCAGATCAGCCGTCCAAATAAAAAATGAAGTCGAGGAATCACTGATGCGTATCGTTCCCCAGTTGTTGGGCGCAGCCATTGCTGCCGCTCTGATCAGTACTCCAGTCAGCGCCGCTGAACTCACCGGCACACTGAAGAAAATCAAAGACTCCGGCACCATCACTCTCGGTCACCGTGACGCGTCCATTCCGTTCTCTTACATCGCGGACGCTTCTGGCAAACCGGTTGGCTACTCCCACGATCTGCAACTGGCCGTCGTTGAAGCGGTCAAGAAGCAGCTCGACGTACCGAACCTGAACGTCAAGTACAACCTGGTCACCTCGCAGACCCGTATCCCGCTGGTCCAGAACGGCACCGTCGACCTGGAATGCGGTTCGACCACCAACAACGCCGAACGCGCCCAGCAGGTCGATTTCTCGGTCGGCATCTTCGAGATCGGTACTCGTCTGCTGTCCAAGAAAGATTCCAGCTACAAAGACTTCGATGACCTCAAGGGCAAGAACGTGGTGACCACCGCCGGTACCACCTCCGAGCGCATCATCAAGGCCATGAACGCCGACAAGCAAATGGGCATGAATGTCATCTCGGCCAAGGACCACGGCGAGTCCTTCCAGATGCTCGAGTCGGGTCGTGCCGTAGCCTTCATGATGGACGACGCCCTGCTGGCCGGTGAAATGGCCAAGGCCAAGAAGCCTGACGACTGGGCCGTGACCGGTACCGCGCAATCCTACGAAATCTACGGCTGCATGGTCCGCAAAGGCGATGAAGCCTTCAAGAAAGCCGTCGATGACGCCATTGTCGCGCTGTACAAATCCGGCGAGATCAACAAGATCTACGCCAAGTGGTTCGAGTCGCCAATCCCGCCAAAAGGCCTGAACCTGAACTTCCCGATGAGCGAAGAGCTGAAAAAACTGATCGCCGAGCCTAACGACAAGCCAGCCCCGGAAAAAAAGGCCTGACCGGTCGCTGACCTTCCGGGCGGCCTGCATGGCCGCCCGGGACAGCTCATTCACACGCAGCAGCAATGATCCAACGTCAATGGTTGACGTGCATTCGCCTGAAAGGATTCGAGCACCACGCATGCGTGCATCTCGATCGACATCGAACAAGAGGGGGAGACCCTGATGAATTACAACTGGGACTGGAGTGTGTTCTTCAAGTCCACGGGCATTGGTGACGAGATCTATCTGGACTGGTTCATTTCCGGTCTGGGCTGGACCATCGGTATCGCGCTCGTCGCCTGGATCATCGCCCTGACCCTGGGATCGGTGCTGGGGATCATGCGTACGCTGCCCAATCGTTTCCTGTCGGGCATCGCCACAGCTTATGTGGAAATTTTCCGTAATGTACCGCTGCTCGTGCAGCTGTTCATGTGGTACTTCCTGGTGCCAGACCTGCTGCCTGAAGGCCTGCAGGAGTGGTACAAGCAAGACCTCAACCCCACCACCTCGGCCTTCATCAGCGTGGTGATCTGCCTGGGTCTGTTCACCGCCGCGCGGGTCTGTGAACAGGTGCGTACCGGTATCGAAGCACTGCCGCGTGGCCAGGAATCGGCCGCACGGGCCATGGGTTTCAGGCTGTCGCAGATCTACTGGAACGTCCTGCTGCCGCAAGCCTACCGGATCATCATTCCGCCGCTCACCTCGGAATTCTTGAACGTGTTCAAGAACTCCTCGGTGGCCTCGCTGATCGGCCTGATGGAACTGCTGGCGCAAACCAAACAGACCGCCGAGTTCTCGGCCAACCTGTTCGAAGCCTTCACCCTGGCGACCCTGATCTACTTCACTCTGAACATGAGCCTGATGCTGCTAATGCGCCTGATCGAGAAGAAAGTAGCGGTGCCCGGCCTGATTTCCGTAGGGGGTAAATGATGGATTTCAGTGGAATCATCCCTGCCCTGCCGGGCCTGTGGAACGGCATGGTCATGACCTTGCAACTGATGGCGCTGGGTATCGTCGGCGGTATCGCCCTGGGTACCGTGCTGGCCCTGATGCGGCTGGGCTCGAACAAGATTCTGGCCAATATCGCCGGTGCCTACGTCAACTACTTCCGCTCGATCCCGCTGCTGCTGGTGATCACCTGGTTCTACCTGGCGGTGCCGTTCGTGCTGCGCTGGATCACCGGCGAAGACACGCCAATCGGTGCGTTCACCTCCTGCGTCATCGCATTCATGATGTTTGAGGCGGCTTACTTCTGTGAAATCGTCCGCGCCGGTGTGCAGTCGATCTCCAAGGGTCAGATGGGCGCCGCCAAGGCGCTGGGCATGACCTACGGGCAGATGATGCGCCTGATCATCCTGCCGCAGGCGTTCCGCAAGATGACCCCGCTGCTGCTGCAGCAGAGCATCATCCTGTTCCAGGACACCTCGCTGGTCTACGCCGTCGGTCTGGTGGACTTCCTCAATGCTGCCCGTGCCAATGGCGACATTATTGGCCGCGCCAATGAGTTCCTGGTTTTCGCCGGTCTTGTGTACTTCACGATCAGCTTCGCCGCCTCGTTCCTGGTGAAGCGTCTGCAAAAAAGGTTCGCCGTATGATTACCATCAAAAATGTTAACAAGTGGTATGGGGATTTCCAGGTTCTGACCGATTGCAGCACCGACGTCAAAAAGGGCGAGGTGGTGGTGGTCTGCGGCCCGTCCGGTTCAGGCAAATCGACGCTGATCAAGTGCGTGAACGCCCTGGAGCCATTCCAGAAAGGCGACATCGTGGTCGATGGCACCTCCATCGCCGACCCGAAGACCAACCTGCCGAAACTGCGTTCGCGGGTCGGCATGGTGTTCCAGCATTTCGAACTGTTCCCGCACCTGTCGATTGTCGACAACCTGACCATCGCACAGATCAAGGTATTGGGTCGCAGCAAGGAAGAGGCCACCCAAAAAGGCCTGCAACTGCTTGAGCGCGTGGGCCTGTCGGCACATGCCAACAAACACCCTGGGCAATTGTCCGGCGGCCAGCAACAGCGTGTCGCGATTGCCCGGGCGTTGGCCATGGACCCGATCGTGATGCTGTTCGACGAGCCGACCTCGGCGCTGGACCCGGAAATGGTCAACGAAGTGCTCGACGTGATGGTGCAACTGGCCCACGAAGGCATGACCATGATGTGCGTAACCCACGAGATGGGCTTTGCCCGCAAGGTTGCCGACCGGGTGATCTTCATGGACAAAGGCCAGATCATTGAAGACTGCGCCAAGGAAGAGTTCTTTGGTGACGTGAGCGCACGCTCCGAGCGTACTCAGCAGTTCCTCGCCAAGATCCTGCAACACTAAGCAAAGCCAGCGACCAGCTACCCTTATGGGTAGCTGGTCGCGTTGGGACGACTGTGATGAAATGCGACCCCTCTCTTTATCGCGCTGCTCCGCCATCACTCGCCGTGAAACCCCGTCTGATCCGTCAACTGTTTCTGCCGCCGCTGATCCTGATCCTGGTCATCGCCATGGGCTATGGCGCCTATCGGGTCAGTGAGCATCATGGCATCCAGAACCTCAGCGAAAGTGGCGCCCGCCAGCTGGAACTGCATGCCCGCACAGTTGAGAGCGAGATCAGCAAGTACACCTATCTGCCCAGCATTCTGGAACTCGAAGACAGCGTCGGCCAGTTGCTTACCGAACCCACCCCGCAATTGCAGAACCAGGTCAACAGTTACCTGGAAGGCCTGAACCGCCGCAGCCGCAGTCGCGCCATCTATGTGCTGGACACCACCGGACGGGTCATGGCCACCAGCAACTGGCGCGACAGCGACAGCTATCAGGGTGAAGACCTGTCGTTTCGCGCCTACTTTCAGGATGCCGTGCGCGGCCAGCCCGGACGCTTCTATGGGATCGGCACGACGATTGGCGAGTCAGGTTATTACCTGGCCCACGGCCTGGAAGACAAAGGCCGGATCATTGGCGTGGCCGTCGTCAAGGTACGCCTGGAAACCCTTGAAGAACGCTGGCAACGCGCCCGCCTGGAAGCCTTCGTCAGCGATGAGAACGGCATCATCATTCTCTCCAGCGACCCGGCCCGGCGGCTCAAATCGGTCCGCCCGCTGACCCCGACCATCAAGGAGCGCCTGGCACGCAGCCTGCAATATTACTGGTGGCCGCTCAATGAGCTGGTGCCGCTGGAACGCCAGAGCCTGACCGAAGGGGTCGAAGAGCTGACCTTCCCGGCCAACGCCAGTGTCGACCGCGAACACACCCAGGTCAGCTACCTGGCCCAGACCCGGCCATTGAGTGATACCCCCTGGCACCTGACCTTGCTCACGCCGCTGGAAGACCTGCGCCGCGAAGCCGCCAACCAGGGCATGCTGGTCGCGGTGGCCTGCGCGCTGGTGACCTTCCTGCTGATTGCCTGGAACGAGCGACGCAAGGTGATCGCCACCCGGCTGGCCGCCCGTGAGGCGCTGGAGGCTGCCAACGACGAGCTGGAACGCAAGATCACCGAACGCACCGAGCACCTGCGCGCCAGCAATGAACGCCTCAAGGCGCAGATCCGGGAGCGGCGCCAGGCTGAAGAAACCCTGCGCAAAGCCCAGGACGAACTGGTCCAGGCCGGCAAACTGGCGGCCATCGGCCAGATGTCCACCAGCATTGCCCATGAGCTGAATCAGCCACTGGCCGCCTTGCGCACCCTGTCGGGCAACACCGTTCGGTTCCTCGAACGTGGCGCCCTGGACACCGCAACCACCAACCTGCGCACCATCAATGACCTGGTCGACCGTATGGGCCGTATCACCGCCAGCCTGCGCGCTTTCGCCCGACGCGGCGAAGACAAAGGCCAGGCACAACTGGACAAGGCCGTGGACGCGGCCCTGCAATTGCTGGCCGGACGCCTGGAAACCAGCCCGGTCAAACTGCACCGCGACCTGGCCGAGGCCACCCTGGGTATCGACCAGACCCGCCTGGAGCAGATTCTGGTCAACCTGATCGGTAACGCGGTGGACGCCATGCAGGCGCAGCCGCAAGCCGAACTGTGGCTGGTCGGCCAGGTGGTCGATCAGCGCTATCGGCTGAGCGTGCGTGACAACGGCCCCGGCGTCGATCCCGAGGCACGTCGGCACCTGTTCGAGCCGTTTTTCACCACCAAACCGGGCGACCAGGGTCTGGGCCTGGGCCTGACCCTGTCGGCCAGCCTGGCCGCCGCTGCCGGCGGCAGCCTGAGCGCCGAACACCCCGACGATGGCGGCGCGCTGTTTATCCTCAGTCTGCCGCTGCTTGACCACCCGGCCGGCCAACCCGACCCGTACGCGTCTACCTGAGAGCACTGCCATGAACATCAATCACAACCTGACAGTGCTGATCGTCGAAGACGACCCCCATGTGCTACTGGGCTGCCAACAGGCACTGGCCCTGGAAGATATTGCCAGCGAAGGCGTGGGCAGCGCAGAAGAAGCCCTGGCGCGGGTCGGCAGCGACTTTGCCGGTATCGTCATCAGCGATATCCGCCTGCCCGGCATCAATGGCCTGGAACTGCTGGAGCGACTCAAGGCCATCGACGCCAGCCTGCCGGTGGTGCTGATTACCGGCCATGGCGATATCACCATGGCGGTCAATGCCATGCGCGATGGCGCCTACGATTTCATGGAAAAGCCCTTCTCTCCCGAACGGCTGGTGGACGTCACGCGCCGGGCACTGGAGCAACGCGGCCTGGCCCGCGAGGTCTGGGCGTTGCGTCGGCAACTGGCCGAGCGCGACAGCCTGGAAGGCAAAATCATCGGCCGCTCACCGGCCATGCATAACCTGCGCGAGCTGATCGCCAACGTGGCCGATACCTCTGCCAACGTGCTGATTGAAGGCGAGACCGGCACCGGCAAAGAACTGGTCGCCCGTTGCCTGCACGACTTCAGCCGGCGCCGTGACCATCAATTCGTGGCGCTGAACTGCGGTGGCCTGGCCGAGAGCCTGTTCGAGTCAGAGATTTTCGGTCACGAAGCCAACGCCTTCACTGGCGCCGGCAAACGACGGATCGGCAAGATCGAGCATGCGCACAAGGGCACACTGTTTCTCGATGAAGTCGAAAGCATGCCGATCCCGTTGCAGATCAAGCTGCTGCGGGTCTTGCAGGAACGTACCCTGGAGCGGCTGGGTTCGAACCAGGCAGTCGAGGTCGACTGCCGGGTGATCGCCGCCACCAAGTTCGATCTTGATGTGTCGAGCAGGGCCGGGCAGTTTCGCAGCGACCTGTATTACCGGCTCAACGTGGTGACTCTGGAGTTGCCGCCACTGCGCGAGCGCCGCGAGGATATTCTGCAACTGTTCGAGCACTTCCTGCAGTTGTCGGCGCTGCGCTTTGATCGCGAGCCACGCGCCATTGACCGCCAGACGTTGTCGAGTTTGATGAGCCATGACTGGCCAGGCAATGTGCGGGAACTGCGCAATGTCGCCGAACGTTATGCACTGGGCCTGCCGGCATTCAAAAACAGCAGCAGCCGCGATGCGGAAAGCCCGCGCCTGAGCTTTGCCGAAGCCGTGGAAGCCTTTGAGCGGAACATGCTCAGCGAAGCCTTGCAGCACAGTGGCGGCAACCTCAGCCAGGCCAGCCAGGAGCTGGGCATGGCCAAGACGACGCTGTTCGACAAGGTTAAAAAGTACGGGTTGTAAAGGCAGTGGCAAGCTTCAAGTGGCAAGCTGCAAGGGAACAGCGTCGTCTTCGCTTGCAGGTCGGCTGCCCGATAAAGATCAGGCGGCGATGATCTGGCGGATCGCGCCGACGAACACATCCACCGGCTGGCCACCTGAGACGGCGTACTGCTCGTTGAAGATGATGGTCGGTACTGAACTGACGCCGCGGGTGATCCACAGTTGTTCGAGTTCACGTACTTCGGCGGCGTATTGACCCGAGGCCAGGACCTCTTCGGCGCGCAGCCGGTCGAGCCCGACCCGTTGCGCCAGATCGGCCAGGGTAGCGCGGTCTGAAGGGTTTTTCAGGTCGGTGAAGTAGGCCTTGAACAAGGCGTGTTTCAGCGCCAGCTGTTTGCCTTCTTGCTCAGCCCAGTGCAGCAGTCGATGGGCGTCGAAGGTGTTGTAGATGCGGCGCTCGCCGCTGGCAAAATCAAAACCCAGTTCAGCACCGCGCTCGCGGATGGTGGTGTGGATCGCTTCGATCTGCTCGGGGCTTGAGCCATATTTCTCGGCGATGTGTTCCTTGATGTCCTGACCTTCGGCAGGCATGGTCGGGTTCAGCTCATAAGGCTGCAAGTGAATCTGTGCGCTGACTTCGCTGCCCAGTTGCGCCAGGGCCTGCTCCAGTGCTTGCAGGCCGATGATGCACCAGGGGCAGGAGATGTCAGACACGAAGTCGATTTTCAGGGGTGTGCTCATGGGGTGGGCCTTGGTCTGAAGACAAAGGCTCACCATACACCCTTGGGGCTGATCCGGGCACTTGGAGGCGCGAGCTTGCTCGCGAAGGCTTCTTGTAATGTGCAGAAATCATGAGTGCAGTTGTCTGGACTGCGGGTTGCGCCCCGCCGGGAGCCGATTCGACGGCCGGCGGCAGAGCGTTGTTAAAGCTTCGCCATATGCCAGCCCTGATCATGTTGCGCCCGCAGGTAAGGCAGCACGGCGGCGAGCAGCGGGGCTTTGAAGGCTTCCTGGAAGCGGTGGGCGAAGCCAGGGATCAGTTTCAACTGGCTGCCACGAATGTGTGCGGCCAGGTGGACGCCGTGCATCACCGGTAGCAGCGGGTCGGCGGTGCCGTGTACCACCAGAGTCGGGACACGCAGGCGGTTGAGCAGTTCGACCCGGCTGGGTTCAGCCAGGATGGCGGCGATCTGGCGTTTGACGCCTTCGGGGTTGAATGCACGGTCGTAGGCGATCGCGGCCTGTTGCAGCAGTTGCCCACGATCATCCTTGACCCGCGGGCTGCCCAGCGCAGCAAGCAAGTCGGCCTGTTGTTGCAGCGCCGCTTCGCGATTGGGTGCACTGCGGCGGGCCAGTTGTTGAAGCAAGGCGGCATCCGGCATGGGCAGACCTTCGGCGCCTGAGCTGCTCATCACCAGAGTCAGGCTTTCGACACGCTGGGGGGCTTGATCGGCCAGATGCTGGGCAATCATCCCGCCCATGCTCGCGCCCAGCACATGGAAACGACTGACGTTCAACTGGTCCATCAGGCCCAGCGCGTCGTCGGCCATATCGCTCAGCGAATAAGGCGCCGACACCGGCAAACCGAGTTTGAAACGCAGCACTTCGAACGCCAGGTTGACCTCCGATACCGGCTTGACCCAGTTCGACAACCCGACGTCACGGTTGTCATAGCGAATCACCCGAAAACCCTGCTGACACAGGGCAATCACCACTTCGTCGGGCCAGTGAATCAACTGCCCGCCCAGGCCCATGACCAACAGCAGGGTCGGATCGGTCGGTTCGCCGACGCTCTGCCAAGCGATCCGTACATCCTTGAGTTGAGCCAGTTGCACCGGCGTGTCGACATCACATTTTGCGACAGCAAAAGACGGCCAGCCGCAGAGCAAGGCGGCCAGAAGGAAAAAAATGCGCATTGGAAGAAACACCGAAAAACAGAACCCCAGTAAGCCGCCAGTCTGATGATGTTTTCAGGATCGCGCTGCCACACTTGCGTGACAGTTTGATGAACCGGGACGAGTGGCAAAGCTATCTGCAAGCCTCAAGCGACTGGCTTCAAGCAAAAGCTGACCTCGACAACAGGCAGATCATGAGACAAACTCACGCCTTTTAATTTCTAATCAAATTATTTTCATGGAGCTTGCCCCGGTGCTGGAGATTCGTCACCTCAAGACGCTGCATGCCCTGCGCGAAGCCGACAGCCTGGTCGAGGCGGCTGAGCGCCTCCATCTGACCCAGTCGGCGTTGTCGCATCAGTTCAAGGAGCTTGAGGAACGGCTGGGTATGACCCTGTTCGTGCGCAAGACCAAACCGGTGCGTTTTACCAGTGCCGGGCTGCGGCTGTTACAACTGGCCGACTCGGTGTTGCCGCAGTTGCGCGGCGCCGAGCGGGATCTGTCGCGTCTGGCCGGCGGCACGGCGGGCCGCCTGCATATGGCGATCGAATGCCATAGCTGCTTCCAGTGGCTGATGCCGACCATCGACCAGTTCCGCGATGCCTGGCCGGAGGTGGAGCTGGACCTGTCGTCAGGGTTCTCCTTCGCCCCCCTGCCCGCGCTGGCGCGTGGTGACCTGGACCTGGTGGTAACCTCCGACCCGCTGGAGCTGCCAGGCCTGACTTACGTCCCGCTGTTCACTTATGAAGCCATGCTCGCTGTCGCCAATCAGCATGCGCTGGCCAGCCGCCCGTACATCCTGGCGCACGACCTGCTCAACGAGACATTGATCACCTACCCGGTGGAACGTGACCGGCTGGATATCTTCACCCGTTTTCTGGAGCCGGCCGACGTCGAACCGGCCCAGGTGCGCACTTCGGAACTGACCGTGATGATGATGCAACTGGTGGCCAGCGGCCGTGGCGTGTGCGGGCTGCCGCACTGGGCGCTGCATGAGTACAGCTCGCGTGGCTATGTGAAGGCCAAACGGCTGGGCGAAAAGGGTCTGTTTGCGACCCTTTACGCCGCCGTGCGCACCGACATGCTCGACGCACCGTACATGCGCGACTTCTTGCTGACCGCCAAGGACACCTCGTTCTCGACCCTTGATGGTGTCAGCGCAGTACGTTGATCAGCTCGGCAGGGTCTGCCAGTACTGCGGCAGGATCTGGTCGCGGGTCAGCGGTGCCAGCTCCAGCGCAGCACTGCTGCGGGCATCGACCCACTGCACTTCTTCGATTTCTGCCGCAGGCTGCACGGCATGATCGCAGTTCACGCGAAACAGCTGGCAGCGCACCTCAAAACCCGGCTCGTTGGCGGCGGCTGCCCTGAGCTCACCGAGAAACACCGCCTGGTCCGGCTCGATCCGCAGGGCCAGCTCTTCTTCCAGCTCGCGCATCAATGCCTGTAGCGCTGGCTCACCGGCTTCGATCTTGCCGCCCGGCTGCATAAAAGCCCGGGTGCCGCGCTTGCGCACCAGCAGCGTCCGGCCATCAGCCGCGACCAACAGGGCAGCGGCAATGTCGATGACCTTCACAGGCTGATATCCCGTTTCAACAGAGCAGCCTCTGCACCCCGTTCCAGCGCCAGGTCAATCAAACGGTCAATCAGCCCGGCATAGGTCAGGCCGCTGGCCTGCCACAGTTTGGGATACATGCTGATCGAGGTGAAACCCGGGATGGTATTGATCTCGTTGATCGCAATGTCGCCCTGATCGGTGACGAAGAAATCCACCCGCGACAGACCGGCACAGCCCAGTACCCGGTAAGCCCGCAGCGCCACTTCACGGACCCGCCCGGCCAATTCTTCGCTCAGTTGCGCAGGAATGTCGGTGCGTGCCTGGCCGTCATTGAGGTACTTGGTGTCGTAGGCGTAGAACTCATCGTTGGCGACCACTTCACCACAGACACTGGCCTGCGGCTCGCGATTGCCGAGCACCGCACATTCCACTTCACGGCCGCTCATGCCTTGCTCGATCAGCACCTTGTGATCGTACTCGAAGGCCAGCGCCAGCGCGGCCTGGAAGCCGGCTGCATCGGTGACCTTGCTGACCCCAACCGAAGACCCCTGGCTGGCCGGCTTGATGAACATCGGCAAGCCCAGTTGCGCGCTCACCTCGGCAAAACCGATGCTCTCACCACGTTGCACAACCACGAACGGCGCGACGTCGATCCCGGCATCGCGCAACAGCCGCTTGGTCACGTCCTTGTCCATGCACGCTGCCGAACCCAGCACATCCGGGCCCACGAACGGGATCGCCAGCATGCGCAACAGGCCTTGCAACGCGCCGTCTTCACCAAAGGCGCCGTGAATCAGCGCAAACACCACATCGATGCGCGCCAGGGCCTGGCCGGATTCGACATCCAGCAATTGCCCGCCGGTACTGCCAGGCAGTAACGCCAAGGGCCGGCCGGCCGTGCTCAGTGCGATACGCGCCGGGTCACCTGGGTTGACCAGATAATCGCTTTCATCGAAGCGCAGCCAGCGGCCTTGCTTGTCGATGCCAATCAGGGTCAGGTCGTAGCGGCCACGGTCGATGGCGTTGATGACGTTGCGTGCCGACTGCAACGACACTTCATGCTCGCTCGACTGACCGCCGAACATGATGGCGACTGATTTTTTCAAAGCGCGGTACTCCTGATTTTTCAGGCCGCGAAGATAGAAGCAATACCGAGGGGAGTCCAGAGGGCGGGCGGTCGCAGGCGGCAAAAGCCGGAAAAAAGATGCCGGGCGGTCAATTCTGCCCGCCCGGCCAAGCCACTGCAGCCACGGCTGCAAGTGAGAGGTGATCGTATGAGGGGCTGCTCAGGTGTCAGCGCCCGGACGGGTGGCCGAGCCAAAGCCGGCAAAGCGCTTGTTGAAGCCGGCGATACGGCCTTCAGTGGTGGTCTTGCGTTGCTGGCCGGTATACACCGGGTGCGAGGCGCTGGAGACATCAAGGGCCACGTAAGGGTAAGTCTGGCCATCGCTGTGCTGCTGGGTACGGGTGGTCTCAACGGTGGAGCCGATCAGGTAGAACACGTCGGCCGCAGTGTCGTGGAACAGCACAGTACGATAGTCGGGATGGATACCAGGTTTCATGACAGCTCCGGAGATCAGGTTTCAATATATGTTATACAGTAACATAATCTATCCAGAAATGATTATCAACTTTTCGCCGAACTCCCGCTGCCTCGCTTGATCGAATAGTCAGTAATCGCTAATGTCCATGTACGGTTCACCCTGACCTGTAAGAAATGTCGGCGAGTGCAGCCAGTTTCAGTCCTGCCCCCAGCCGATGGATAGGCACGACACCGGCATTCAGTGACACTGACGCCTGCTCCGCCCAGACAACCGTCATGGCTGAGCCGTTCAGGATTGTGTCGGCACATCGGTTGCCTTGATCTGCTGAGCAATCCCGCACGTGCGAGCCGCATTCAGGCTCGCAGAGCCTGGCGCACGACACTTTCTCAGCAGGATCCGCCATGTCCGACACCGCAATGCACTATGAACTCCCGCAGCATGCCCACACCCGCCTGCTCGAAGCCCGCGATTCATTGCGGCTGCTCGACAGCTACGTGAACAAGACCGATGTCCTGTGCAACCCGTCGATGCTGATTGGTTATGTGTCGATGCTGCAAAGCGCTTTGCAGGAAGTCATCAACGCCAGCACACCGGCCGAGCCCCGCAACACCTTCATACGCAAGGCCGATGAACTGGGGTTCGTTGCGCTGAACCCCAAGGAACAACATCTGATCGAGCAATTGCGCTGGATCAGCCTGGAAGGCCGTGAGGATGTGTATGCCATGGCCACGCGGATCCGGCATATCAAACCCTGGGTGCGCGAAGCCGAGCCGAGCGACAACACCTGACGGCTCCAGCGCCGACAGGGCCAGCCACGACAACGTCATGGCGACACTTTGAGACATTCTGCAATAGCGCAATTTTGCAATTGCCGTAGAATCCGGCCACTCTGCGTGGCCGCCCGGCTGTTTTTGATTGACGCGAGGCAACCAAGGAGGGCGCCCTCCGGTCTTCATATTCACCGACTTCTCCAAGAGCACACCGTTATGACTAACGGACGCGATCTTCGTATCGACTTCTTCCGGGGCCTGGCCCTGATTTTCATTTTCTGGGACCACGTGCCAGACAACCCGCTGGCCCAGTTGACGGTGCGCAACTTCGGTTTCAGCGACGCCGCAGAGATCTTCGTATTCCTGGCCGGCTACGCCTCTATCCTTGCTTATGGCCGTATCTATCAGCGCGACGGCTGGCTGGTTTCGAGCATCCGCATCCTGCGGCGTACCTGGGTGCTGTATGTGGTGCATATCTTCCTGCTCACCCTGCTGATGGGCATCGTCTTCGTGGCCAACAACTACGTCGACACCCGCGACATGATCCAGCAGATGGGCCTGCAACATTTTGTCGGCAACCCGCAACAGGCCTTGGCCGATGAGCTGCTGCTGCGCTTCAAGCCCAACCTCACCGACCCGTTACCGCTCTACATCCTGTTGCTGCTGGCGCTGCCCCTGTATCTGCCGCTGATGCTGCGCCGTATCGAGCTGGCGGTGGCGGCCTCGGTAGTGCTGTACATGATGGTCCCGCTGTACGGCTGGAACCTGCGCTCCTACGAGGGCGGTGGCGTGTGGTACTTCAACCCGGTCGCCTGGCAACTGGTGTTTGTCCTCGGTGGCGCCCTGGCCTTGTATAACCAGCGTCCGCAGCCACCTGAGCAGCGCCCGCTGAGCCAGCAACCACTGTTTATCCTGGCGGCGATCTATCTGATTATCGCCGGCGTACTGACCTTCAATGAAAAGTGGCCAGCAGTGCATGCGGCGCTGGTCTCCGCCCTGCATCTGGAAGGCCTGTACCCGATCAGCAAAACCGACCTGGCACCGCCACGCCTGCTGCACTTTGTGGCACTGGTGTATGTGGTCGCCAAACTGCTGCCACGCCACAGCGACTGGCTGAACAACTGGCCGGCGCAGCAGACCTGCCTGATGGGTCGTTACTCGCTGGAGATCTTCTGCCTGGGCGTGCTGCTCGCCCCGCTGGCCGACGCCGCCAACGCCTTGGCCGGCGACACCTGGTCGATGCGGATCATCACCGCCCTGCTCGGCCTGGGCCTGATGATGCTGATGGCCAACGGTCTGGAGCTCAACAAACGTCTGGGTAATGGCAAGCCGGTAGCCCAGACGAGCAAAAAACTGCGGACGGCTTCGCGCTGAGTGATGTTTCGGAAAAGTCCTACTGCATAATCAGGTCAGGCTCCCGGGAGCCTGGCCGTTATGCCGGAAGTGACCATTCCACAAGAGGACATCACTTTGAACGGTATCGATACTTCAGCCAATTACCTGAACCAGCAGCAACGGGTCTGGCGCCCTCCCCTACCCCCTACGCCATCTAGCTCCAATGAAATCAGCCAGGCCCTCGTGGACAAATCCACGTCGCCAAAGTCTGCCACCGACAGTTTCTATCAATACGAAGAACAACCGTGGCTGAATGAGAGTGGCGAAGGCGCGATCTGCGCCAAGACGATGTACCTGCGGTATCAGCACGCCGCCAGCATGATAGATCTGGCTTTAATGCACGTATGCTATGCAGATATTCGTAACAAACTGTACGATACCCATCCAGAGTTGGCTGCAAAAAAGTTTGGCTTTACGCTGGATGAAAGCGCCAACCTGATGATTCTCGACTACGACAATACCCTGTCGCATCAGGAGCGAGACTTTCTCGGTAATCTCCTCAACAACCATGCAAACTTGAAAGGACTGGCACAGCGTCACGCCAAGGTCATGATGACGCTGCTTGACCACGACACCGATACTTTTGGCAATCGTTACAGCCTGACACTGGATAACTTCAGGCACACGATTGATTACGCAAAGATCCTGGAGCAAGGACCAGGAAAAATGCATAAGGAGTGGATCCGCCAAGTACATAACAACGCTGAAACACGCGACGCTTCAAACCTGCATATCGAGGCTTGAAGCGTGCGCCCCTGATCAGGCCACCCTGATCAGGGTTGACTATCATCAATTATTTGGTCTCACGCTTTTCACCAACTTCTGGCTGCAGATATGCCCTAAAAAGAACACATGGGGCTGCTCCGCCTTTGACGATCGCAATGCATTGCTAGCAGAATATCCAGCCACAAGATAATGACTTTTCCAAGTGTTAAAGCCTTGCTGTTTATGAACAAAACTCTCGGCTTCATAACCACCTGTACAACGTCCCAATTCGACCATTTTGGATGCCTGCCCCTTCTCATCACTGATCAGAGAAAACCTGATTTCCGGCCGCACATGCTCCTTGTACCCCAGAGAAAATGCGGCAACACCCCCTGCAAGCGGCACGTTTTTGCTATCAGTGAAGCGAACATCCAGTAGAGCTTGTTTATAAGCCTGCGTAGCAAGCCACGCCGGTACTGTTCTGCCTCCCGAAATCCTGATAACACCTGCCTCGTCATGCAGGTCATACTTCAGAACAGGCAACGATCCAAATGCGAGGTTGTAACTACCAGCAGGAACCTCGCCAGGAACCGCAGGTGAGACCCTGACAATCATCTCGTGACCCGGTTGCAGCCCTGAAAAAACGACCTCTTCCGAGGTCAGCTGTTTCCATTCGTCATTTTCTCGGTACTCGATTTTCCATGGGTTCTTGTACGGCATCGCGTTACCAGGCGTGGATAGCAGGATATCCTGCCCGCGAAGGGCAACGAACCCGTAGTAATGAACCGGGTTTTGCTTGCTCAAATGGTCAGAGATCGAACTGATTTTGTCAGGCAAAACAGTGAAGCGAGGTTGGGAAGACTCGCCAGTACCCCCATTGTCGATTTGCCCGGTTGCGGTCTGAGCAAGAGGCTCTGGAGCCAGACCTTCAGCGACTGCACAGGTGGTGTGAGCAGAGCATATAAAACCCGACAACATAATGACCGCAATCATTTCTTTTTTTAGATAGTTCATCATTCAATCCTCAATCGATTAAAGCACGATATTTATCGTACCCATTGAGGACCTAATCGATATTCGGGACACCGTTCAAGTCAAAAACATACAAGCTGAAAATTCCTACAGCTCAATCAGACCACGACAAGACCATCAGAATTCGACACACCTCACAACACTAAAATCATCGGAAATCTCCGACACCTTTATCAGGACAAGTTCTCATGATCCCTGCCGTTACTCAGGGCATTCACCCAATGAATAAACTGCCATGGAAATTAGCCCTGCCGTAAACCCCGCTCCGAACATGCTTGATGCAATGCACCGGGCCGCCCAAGACACCACGGTGCAGGAACCCTCCAAAAAAGAAGTTGCTGCGCCCCACTACTCGATGGTCAATGCCTGGCCCGGCAGAACGTTTTTGAACGTCGATGTTCAGTCACAAACTTGTAACTGTTCAGAAGCCTTAACCGTAAAAGCTGATAGATCATCAAGCTTTTATGAATACACCCCCACGCCTTGGCGCTCGACCGCTTCCGGGGACAAGGAGGCTTGCGATCTTAAGGACAGTTTTGACGAGGCAAGCCGTGCGTTTTATCTCAATAGTGTCATTAAGCGTTCCAGCCTTGCTCTGAACGCCATGTGCACAGCATTGGCAATTTCATGGATACCTGGGCGTATCAGGTTGAACGCCATGCCCAAAGGTGTGAAGCCACTGAGGAGCCTCGGGGGCATCATGTCGATATCAAAGCCTGAATACCTTCACTTCAGATACTGCAAAAACTCTTCGAACTCTTGGGCAATCACCGGCGCCTCGCCCAGCAGATAATCGCGCAACTCACGCATCTGCCGCGCCTTGGGGCTGGTCTTCAGCCACACCAGATAGTAAGCATCGCCGGTAGCCACGACCTGGCGCAGTGGCAGGTGCAGTCGGCCATCGGCAATTTCCTGACCGGCGAGCAGCAGGTCCACCACCGAAATGCCCAGTCCCTGGGTGGCGGCGCTGATGCCTTGATCCAGGGTGTCGAACAGCTGACCGCGCTCCACACTCACCAGATCCTGGGCTCCGACCCGGCTCAGCCAGCGCCGCCAGTCACGCCGGTCGGCAGACGGGTGCAGCAGTTCGACGCTGTTCAGTTGTGCCAGCTCGACGCCTTCGGCAGGCAAATAGTCGGGCCGGCAGACCGGCACCAGCCACTCATCAAACAGCTTGCAGCTTTCGATGTCGGCGCCAAAGAGCCCGGCGCCGAGCAGGATCGCGCAGTCGTAGGGTTCGGCGTAAAGGTCAACGCTGTCGATGTCCATCCAGACACTGGAGAGCTGCACTTCGCTGTGCTGGCCGGCCTTTCGGAAACGATCAAGAACCCTGAGCAACCAACGGATGGTCAGGGTGGACGGGGCTTTGAGGCGGACAATATCGCGGCCGCTTTTGAGCAGCGCACAGGCGTTTTCGATGATTTTGAAGCCGGCCTTCAATTCGTTGGCCAACAGGCGCCCCTGCTCGGTGAGGCGCAGGCGTGGGCCGTGGCGCTCGAACAGCTCGCAGTCGAACAACGATTCAAGGTTCTTGACGTGATGGCTGACTGCGCTCTGGGTCACTGACAGTTCTTGCGCGGCTTTGCTGAACGAGCCGTGTCGGGCGGCGATTTCAAACGCGCGAAGGGCGTAGAGCGCGGTAATACGTTCGCTCATGCAAACATCCATGATGAGTTGAACTCATAGTAGGTCAGAAGCCAACCCGTTTTACAACGTGGGTTCCTGACTTAACAATTCGCGCCTTTCATAAATAAAACTCACCGGGTGCCGACTGTGAACACCGCCTTGCTACTGAGCTACATCCTTACCGTGTCGCTCCTGATCGCAACCCCAGGGCCGGTGGTGGCGCTGGTGGTCAACACCGCAAGCCGGAGCGGGCCGAAACGCGCCATGGCCACCGCGCTTGGCAGCAATTGGGGTTCACTGGTGCTGATCGGCGTGGCGGCCTGGATCATCATCGCCAGCGCAGCACTCGATACCCGGCTGCTGAGCCTGCTCAGCTTGCTGGGCTGTGTAGTGATCGGTTATCTGGCGGTCGGCAGCCTGCGCGAGGCGATGGTGTGCGAGACGGCGACCCAGCCGATCAGCCCGGCGACCCAAGGCGGCTTGCTGCAAGGTTTTGTGGTGGGCATTTGCAACCCCAAGGACATCATTTTCTTTGTCTCGTTTTTTCCGCAGTTTCTTCAGGTCAGCCACTCATTGAAGACCAGCCTGGCAGTGCTGTCGCTGCTGTGGGTGCTTATCGACCTGCTGATACTGGGGGCCTGGATCATGATCGCCGGGCGCCTGAGCAAAGCGGGCAACAGCCGGTTGATCAGCCTGTGCTCCGGCGTTGCGCTGTTGTTGATCGCGCTGCTAGGCCTTGCTTACAACCTGCGTGCGCTGTGGGCATAGAACCGATTGCCGGACAATTTCCGTCGTACCGCGTCGTCAGCGTCTAAGCTTGTGGCAAGTGCGTTGAGAGGGCCGGGGCCAATCGATTATGGGCGTATTACGGCATTCCGATAGCGGGCACCAGAAGACCCAGGCCGACCCGAATGACAACCGGCCACAGCAGCCCCCTCCACGCCGCAAGCGGTATGGCTGGCGAGTGTTCTGGGTCTTGGTGGTGATGGGGGGTGTGGCGCTTGGCGTGGCGATCGAACACGAAACCCGCAGTTCACGCCTGCAAGCCCAGGAAATCAGCCGCTTTGCCGCCCGCCTGAGCTGGTCGATGCAACCCGGCCCGAGCAATCAGCGCATCTATCCCGGTGACGGCCCGTTCGACAAGCGTCTGGGCTATTCGGCGCTCGACCAGTTTCTGCCACGGCTGCTCAAACGCGACTACCTGATCACCGAACAGACCCGCTTCTCGCCGGAGTTGATGCGCTACGCCGAACACGGCTTCTTCGTGCCCTACCAGGAAAAGATCCAGGCCGGGCTGACCATCACTGATTGCCGTGCCGCGCCGCTGTATCAGTTCCATTATCCGCAGCAGTTGTACCCCGACTTCGCGTCTATTCCGCCGCTGGTGGTACAGAGTCTGTTGTTCATCGAAAACCGCAATCTGCTCGACCCGCAGCAACCGCTGGCCAACCCGGCAGTGGACTGGCCGCGTTTCGTCAAGGCGGCCTGGTCACAGGTTGCCAAGCTGCTGTCGTTGCCCGGCCAGTCGGCCGGCGGCAGTACCCTGGCGACCCAACTGGAAAAGTACCGCCACTCGCCCGACGGGCTGACCCTGACCGGCGCCGAAAAACTGCGCCAGATGTTCTCTGCCAGCGTGCGGGCCTATCAGGCCGGTGAGCACACCCTGGAGGCACGGCAGAACGTCGTGCGCGATTATCTCAACAGCGTACCGCTGTCGGCAGTACCCGGACACGGTGAAGTCCACGGTCTGGCTGAAGGGCTGCGGGTCTGGTTTGGTGCCGACTTCCAGAGCAGCAACCAGCACCTCAATGCCCCGGCCGAAACCGCCAAGGCGCTGGCGGCCAAGGCTCTGGCGTTGCGTGAAGTGCTGTCACTGGTGATCGCCCAGCGCCGTCCTTCGCATTATCTGTCCAAGGGCCGCAACGAACTGGCCGAGCTGACCGACAGCCATATCCGCCTGCTGGCCAACGCCGGGGTGATCGACCGGCAACTGGCCGACGCGACCCTGGCCGCGCAGGTGACCTACCGCGACTGGCAGCAACAACCGACCTGGCAACCCATGGAAGGTAACAAGGGCATCAGCGTTGCGCGCAGTCGGCTGTCGAGCATGCTCGACCGGCCATTCTATGACCTGGACCGTCTCGACCTGTCGGCCACCACCACCTTGCAGGGCGAGTTGCAGGACAAGGTGACCCAGTACCTGCGCCAACTGGCCGACCCGGCATTTGCCGCCAGCCTGGGTCTTATCGGCGAGCGCCTGTTGAGCCCGGCCAGCACCGCCCAGGTGCGCTACAGTTTTACCCTGTTCGAGCGCAGCGCCGACGGCTTTCGGGTCCGTATCCAGACCGACAGCACCGACCAACCCTTCGACATCAACGAAGGCAGCAAGCTGGAACTGGGCTCTACCGCCAAGCTGCGGGTACTGACCACTTACCTTGAAATCATCGCCGAACTGCATCAACGCTATGCCGGCATGAGCGCGCCCGAGCTGCGTAAAGTCCCGGTGGAAGCGCCGGACCTGCTGACCCGCTGGGCAGTCGATTACCTGATCCAGAACCCGGACCGCGACCTGCCGAAAATGCTCAGTGCCGCGTTGGACCGACGCTACTCGGCCAGCCCTGGCGAGCGTTTCTTTACCGGCGGCGGCCTGCATCGCTTCAACAATTTTCGCCGTGAAGACAACGGCCGGCTGCCGACCCTGCGCGAATCCCTGCGCGAGTCGATCAACTTGCCGTTCATTCGCCTGATGCGCGATGTGGTGCGCTACAGCACTTATCAGGCACCGGGTAATAGCGCTGAGTTGCTCAAGGATGACAGCGACCCTCGGCGTCAGGAATACCTGAGCCAGTTTGCCGACCGCGAAGGCCGGGTGTTCCTGCTGCGCTTCTGGAAGCGCTACAAGGACAAGACCACCCAGCAACGCCTGGAAACCTTCCTCGATGGCATGCGCCCGACCGCCTCGCGGCTGGCAGCGGTGCACCGCTATCTGCTGCCGGCGGCGGATCAGGCCACCTTCAACAACTTCGTGCGGGCCCACCTGGCTGACGGCGAGGCGGCCAAGGTGACCGAAAAACGCCTCAACGAGCTGTATAGCAGCTATGGCCCCGGTGCCTACGACCTGCCCGACCAGGGCTACATTGCCCGAGTGCATCCGCTGGACCTGTGGCTGGTGGGCTATCTGCTCAACCACCCCGAAGCGCAGTTCCGCGACGCCGTGGCGACCAGTGTCCACGAGCGCCAGGAGGTCTATAGCTGGCTGTTCAAGAGCCGTCATAAAAGCGCACGCGACAGCCGGATTCGCACCATGATGGAGGTCGAAGCCTTCCTGGATATCGAGCAGCGCTGGCAGCGCCTGGGTTATCCGTTCGATCATCTGGTGCCGTCACTGGCCACCGCCATCGGCAGTTCCGGCGACCGCCCGGCGGCGCTGGCCGAGCTGATCGGCATCATCCAGAACGACGGCATTCGCCTGCCCACCGTACGCATCGACAGCCTGCATTTTGCCGAGGGTACGCCCTACGAAACCCGTCTGGTCACCAACCCGGAGCTGGGCAAACGGGTACTGCCCTCGGCCGTGGCGACGGCCATGCGCGAAGCCTTGTCTGAAGTGGTCGACGGCGGCACCGCCAAACGTATTCAGGGCTCGTTCAAGCTGCAGGACGGCAGCAACCTGATCATGGGCGGCAAGACCGGCACTGGCGACAACCGTATCCAGAGCATGAGCGCTGGCGGGCACGTGCTGCAATCACGGGCCATCAACCGCACCGCCACCTTCGTGTTTTATCTGGGCGACAACCACTTCGGCACCCTCACCGCCTACGTGCCAGGCCGCGCTGCCGAAGGGTTTCGCTTCACCTCGGCGCTGCCGGTGCAGGTGCTCAAGGGGATGGCGCCGTTCCTCACGCCTTACCTGGAACAGCATGGCCAGGCCATGTGCGCGGCGCCGCCAGCCGGACCCGTTGTTGCCGGTTCAGGAGCGCATTGATAGCTCAGCACTTCAGCCAAGATGATTCACCAAAGATGAGAATGACTCCGGATAAAGTGCTTGCGAAATCGTAAAGATATATCTTAAGGTATATCTAAACGTAATCGGAGAAGCTCAGATGGGTGAAGACTCACAAGCCTGCGGGTCATTGACGGCAGACAAACGCGGCGGCCGCGAGCGCGGTGGCCGGGGCCCGCGGGTATTTGCACCGGGTGACCTCAAGCTGCTGATTCTGGACCTGATCGCTGCTCAGCCTTGCCATGGTTATGACCTGATCCGCCAGATCGAGAGCCTGTTCGACGGCAATTACAGCCCCAGCCCTGGGGTCATCTACCCGACCCTGACCTTTCTGGAAGAAAGCGAGCTGATTCTCGGCGACGCTGCCGCCGGCAAGAAGCGTTACGCGCTGACCGACACCGGCCGCGCCTGGCTGGCTGAGCAGGCCGTGGCGCTGGATGGCGCGCGCCAGCGTATCGACGTCAGCAAACGTGCCCTGCGCGGCCATGACCGGCCAGCGGAGATCCACGAAGCCGTGCACAACCTGCGTCATGCCATGCACATGCACCACGGTCGCTGGACACCCGAAGAAATCGCCCGGGTGCGCGACCTGCTCAACAGCACCGCCAAGGCCATCGCCGATGGCGCTCATTCCCGCATCGAGGAACCACAATGAATTCACCGCAAGCGATTCACCGCGTCATGCATGAAATCAAGCGTCGCAAACTCGAAGTGTTGCGCGTCACCGACCTCACGCCACTGATGCGCCGTGTCACCCTGCACGGCCCAGAGCTGGCCGGGTTCATCAGCCTGGGCGCTGACGACCACGTCAAATTGCTGTTCCCGCGCACCCCGCAAGAGCAGGAGGCGCTGGAAACCATGACGCTCGGCGCCGACAGCGCAGGCCCGCGCCCGGCCATGCGTGACTACACGCCGCGCCGCTATGACCCGCAAAGTAACGAGCTGGACATCGACTTCGTGCTGCACGGCGACGGCCCGGCCGCGACCTGGGCCGCCCAAGCGGCTGCGGGACAGCATCTATACATCGCAGGCCCGCGTGGCTCGCTGGTGGTCCCGGATATTTTCGACAGCTACCTGTTGATCGGCGACGAGACCGCTATCCCGGCCATTGCCCGGCGCCTTGAAGAGCTGCCGGCAGGTCGCAGCGCCCGCGTATTGATCGAAGTGGCCAGCCTCGATGAGCGCCAGCCACTGAACAGCCAGGCCCAGGTCGAAGTGAGCTGGGTGGTGCGTGGCGACCAGGATTTGCTGGAGGCCATCCGTCAGGTGCAAGTCCCCACTGGCAAGCTGTATGCCTGGGTCGCTACCGAAGCGGCCCTGTCGCGCAAGGCGCGGCGCATCCTGCTCGATGAAAAGGGACTGGATGATGAATTCGTCAAGGCTGCCGGTTACTGGCGCCTCGACGAATCAGAGCCCCAAGGGCACTGAGCGCCTCTGGTCAGGGCTTTTTCAGCCGCCGGTCAACCACCAGTAGCAGCAGTGCGATCAGCACAAACCCGGCCAGCACTCCACCGGCATTGATGAACGCCTGGGCGTAGCCCAGGTTGCCCGCGTCGACGAAGGGATAGACGTAATCGCCAAGCAGGTCGCCGCGCAGCAAGACATAGCCGAAGTACACCAGTGGGTAGAGCATCCACAGCAGCACATGGCGCAGTCCCAGCCCGGCCTTGGGCACGTACAGCCACCAGTACAGCACGAACAGCACCGGCATGATGTCGTGCAGCAGTTCATCGGCCAGCCACTGCAAGCCCTGCGGTTGCCACAGGTGGCGTAACAAAAGGCTGTAGGCAATCGCCACCAGGGCAATACTGGCGGCGATACCGCTGCAGACCACCGGGTGCCGGAAAAACCGCTGCAACGCCGTGTTTCGCTGACTGACTACACAGGTCAGCGCCACAGCCACCAGGGTGTTGCTAAGCACGGTGAAAAAGCTGAAGAACTTCACCAACCCGCCCAGCAGGCTGGCCTGATCAATCCAGCGAGAGATAAAGATCAGGTATTGCTGGATCGCCAGTCCGGACCAGCCCAGCACTGCCGCAACCAAGGCATAGCGACGTGCGCCGGGGGCCGCTGGCAGGTGTTTGTCGAGCATCAAGCATCCTTAACGTTTTTTCTGCAGCTTCACATACAAGGCTTCGACCTTCTCACGGGCCCAAGGTGTCTTGCGCAAAAACGTCAGGCTCGACTTGATGCTCGGGTCGCTCTTGAAGCAGCGAATATCGATACGCTCGGCAAGGCCCGACCACTGATAGTGCTCGACCAGCACTTCGAGAATGCGCTGCAGGGTCACGCCATGCAGCGGATCGGTGTTAGGAGTAGTCATCTGGCACCTTGGGCAGGGTTTGCGGCAAAAGGAGCGCACCATAGCCGAGCCGGGCGTCAGCGGGAAGCCCGGTTGGGCAGTTTAGAACGCTCCGGCAGGCAGTCGGATGTGCCATCGGTCTTGTACCTACGCATATTTTTGAAACGTTTTGTTACTGCAAGCCTCTGCATGCAGAGGCGGCTCGTGACCCACACACCGCCGAATATTCATTTCGCGGAGATTTGCACTATGGGCACTGATGCAGTTGCACGCAGCCATCCCTTGCCACTGAAGATCGTTGGGTTGGTATTACTGCTGATGGGGCTGGTCCTGCTCGGCTACGGGATCAAACTCCTGCAACTGGGCGGTTCGCTTTATTACGTGCTGGCCGGCGTCGCGCTGACCCTGACCGCCATACTGCTGTTCAAAAGGCATCGCGCCGCCCTGAGCCTCTACGCACTGTTCCTGTTCGCCAGCACCGGCTGGTCGCTCTGGGAAGTCGGTCTGGACTGGTGGCAACTGGTTCCGCGCCTGGCGCTCTGGTTTGCCTTGGGCATCGTACTGTTGCTGCCCTGGCTGCGCCGGCCGTTGCAGGGCGCTGCACCCGCCCCCCTGGCTACCGGCAGTTTGAGCCTTGCGGTGCTGCTCGCAGGTCTGGTGGCACTGGCCAGCCAGTTCACCCACCCTGGCCGTATCGAAGGCCAGCTCGACCGCGAAACAGCCGGCACCACCAGCACCGCACCGGCAATACCCGACGGCGACTGGCAGTCCTACGGGCGCACCGCCTTTGGTGACCGCTATTCTCCGCTCAAGCAGATCACGCCTGACAACGTTCACCAACTCGAAGCGGCCTGGACCTTCCGTACCGGTGATATCCCAGGCCCTGGCGACCCAGGCGAAACCACCGCCGAGAACACACCGCTGAAGGTCAACGGCATGCTCTATGTGTGCACGCCGCACAGCCAGGTGATTGCGCTGGACCCGGACAGCGGCAAGCAAATCTGGCGCTATGATCCGAAGATCAGCACCCAGAGCGCTGAAAACTTCAAGGGCTGGGCGCACATGACCTGCCGTGGCGTGGCTTATCACGACCAGGCCAGCTACGCCGACTCCGATGAGCAAGCCAGCCCGGCGACCGCCAGCGCCTGCCCAAAACGCATTTTGCTGCCCACCGCCGACACCCGGTTGATCGCCTTGAACGCTGACACCGGCAAGGTCTGTGAAGACTTCGGCAATCAGGGCGCGATCGACCTGAGCAGCAACATTGGCAGCTTCGCCCCCGGCGGCTATTACTCCACCTCGCCACCGGCGGTGACCCGCGACCTGGTCATCATCGGCGGGCATGTCACTGACAACGTCTCCACCGACGAGCCATCCGGAGTGATTCGGGCCTATGACATCCGCACCGGCCATCTGGTCTGGAACTGGGACAGCGGCAACCCGGACCAGACCGCGCCTCTCGCGGCGGGCGAAACCTACACCCGCAACTCGCCCAACATGTGGTCAATGTTCAGCGTCGACGAACAGCTGGGCCTGATCTACCTGCCGATGGGCAACCAGATGCCCGATCAGTGGGGCGGCAACCGTACCCCGGCGTCAGAGCGATTCAGTGCAGGCCTGGTGGCGCTGGAGATCGCCAGTGGCAAGGTGCGCTGGAACTATCAATTCACTCATCATGATCTGTGGGACATGGACGTCGGCGGTCAGCCAACGTTGATGGACCTGAAAACCGCCGATGGCCTGAAGCCGGCGGTACTGGCCTCGACCAAGCAAGGCAGTATCTACGTGCTGGACCGCCGCAGCGGTGAGCCTATCGTGCCGATTCATGAAGTGCCGGTGCCGCAAGGCGCGGTCGAGGGCGATCGTACTTCGCCGACCCAGCCGAAATCGGAGCTGAACTTCATGCCGCCGGTGCTCACCGAGCGTGACATGTGGGGCGTGACCCCGTTCGATCAACTGCTGTGCCGCATCGACTTCAAGTCGCTGCGCTATGAAGGCCCGTTTACCCCGCCGTCACTGCAAGGCACGCTGGTCTACCCCGGTAACTTTGGGGTGTTCGACTGGGGCGGTATTTCGGTCGATCCGGTGCGTCAGATCGCCTTCGTCAACCCCAGCTACATGGCGTTCCGCTCGAAACTGGTGCCGGCCGCTGAAGTGGCGGCCGGGCCGGGCCGCAAGAGCGAGACCGAAGGCGTGCAACCCAACAAGGGCGCCCCGTACGGGGTGATTCTCGAAGCGCTGCTGTCGCCCATGGGCCTGCCTTGCCAGGCACCAGCCTGGGGCTATGTGGCCGCCGTTGACCTGACCACCCACAAAACCCTGTGGATGCACAAGAACGGCACCGTGCGTGACAGCTCGCCGGTTCCGATCCCGTTGACCATGGGCGTGCCCAGTCTTGGCGGCACGATCACCACCGCCAGCGGCCTGGGCTTTTTGAGCGGGACGCTGGACCAGTACCTGCGCGCCTATGACCTGCGTAACGGCAAGCAGTTATGGCAAGGCCGCCTGCCTGCCGGCGCGCAGACCACGCCGATGACCTACACCGGCAAGGATGGCCAACAATACGTGCTGGTGGTCGCTGGCGGCCATGGTTCGCTGGGCACCCGACAAGGCGACTACGTAGTAGCGTACCGCTTGCCGAGGTAAAGAGCGCTGCACTTGCAGGAGCGACCAAGGTCACGAAGAGGCCGGCACAGGCACAACAGCTGTATTGCCCGACCAGCCGCCTTCGCGACCAAGGTCGCTCCTACTGGTGAATCACCTGGTCACGCATTGCGGCCAGACGGGCGATCAGGCGGTTCTGTACGGGCACTGATATGTTCTGCTCGTCCATCGACTTGATCAGATTCTCGACCAGCGCATTGAAGTTGCCACGGGTCAGGTCCTGGCCTTTGTGTGACTCGCGCAGGTTGTCGCCGGTGTAGGTGCAGGGCCCGCCGGTTTCCATACACAAGAACTCGACCAGCTTGTCACGCAGACGCTCGATATCGACCCGACGAAAGCGTTCGACGATACGCTTGTCTTTGGCCACGTTGAGCAGCATTCCTTCGACGATGCGCTGGATACCGGCACGCTGGCCCAGGTCCTGATACAGGCTGTCATCTTTGGCCGGTTGAGGCTGCTGGGCGCAGCCGACCAGCATTACCAGCAGCAATGCACTGAGCAGACGCTTCATCAGAAACTCCCCTGCAGGGACAGGTAGGCACCGTTCTGGTTTTCCAGAGTCGCAATCTCACCGAGCCGGGCGTAGGCCAACACTACGGAGAAATGTTTGTTGGGGAAGTAACCGACGAACACATCGGCCCAATCGCTTTCCCCGGCGAACGACAGATTGTCGGGCTTCTCGCGATATTCCACACCCACCGCCCAGCGCGGGTTGAACAGCACCGCCAGCGAGCCTTCCTTGAGCACGCTACGACTGTCACGCCGGTCACCACCAAAGCCCAACAGGCCGATTTCGTTGGCGCGGCTGTAGCGCACGCCGCCGTTGACCAGCAGGTTGTAGCCGAACGCCCCGCCGATGAACAGGCGGCTGGCGGTCAGGTAACCCTCAACGTCAGAGTTGCGCTTGGCGCCGACCAGGCTGGGAATCAGGAAGTCGTTCTGATGTTTGTATTGCACCCCCAGCGACACCTGCGGCAGGTTGTCGAAGATCAGGTCGCCGAACAGCCTGACCTTTACCCCAAAAATATCCTGGGTGAAGTTGTCATCGGGCAAGCTCAGTTTGTGCTGTAGCGTGCTGATGTCGAAGCGCTGGCGGGCGTAAGAGAACTCAACCCGGTTTCCATAGGCCACCGCCAGCCCCGCGACATCCAGGTTGTAGTCGGGCAGGTCGACCCGGGTTGCAAAGGCGCTGGCGCCCCACTCGCCTTCTTCACCGTAACCGGTGAGTACCGCCCACGGCGTGATGCCTCCGCCGGCACTGCCTTCGATACTGCTGGCGCCGCCAGTGGCAAGCAGTTTGCTGTTCTCGGCTTGAACCAGAGGCGCAGTGGCCCCCAACAGGCAACTCAACAACAACGCATTTCTGTAGTGCATGTCAGTGAACCATCAGGTCAGTGGGTGCATGGCTCTTGGCAATCCATGCCTCGAAGGCCGCCGCCGACAGCGGACGACTGATGAGATAGCCCTGGGCCGTATCGCAATGCCAGCGTTGCAGCAACTGCAGGCTGTGTTCGTACTCAACCCCTTCAGCGACCACCTTCAAGCCCAGGTTGTGGCTCATTTCGATGGTCGAACGAACAATCACCGCGTCCTCGCTGGTCTCATCCAGGTTGCGTACAAATGACTGGTCTATTTTCAGTTCCTGAACCGGCAAGCGCTTGAGGTGTGCCAATGAAGAATAGCCAGTGCCGAAATCGTCCACCGACAAACTGATGCCACACTCACGCAGGCGGTTGAGCACCACCAGTGCCTGCTCCGGCTCGCTCATCACCGCGCTTTCAGTGATCTCGAAAATCAGTTGCTCAGCCGGTACATGGTGCTTGGTCAGGGTCCGGGTCACGTGGCCCACCAAGTCCCCACCGAGCAAATCGTCGGCCGACACGTTGACCGAAAGCTGCACCAATAACCCGCGGGTAGCCCATTCGGCGAGTTGGCGGATCGCTTCTTCGATCACCCAGTTGGTCAACAACTGGATGCTGCCGGTGCGCTCGGCAAGGATGATGAATTCCCCCGGCGACACGTTGCCAAACTGCGGATGCGCCCAACGCAACAAGGCTTCAGCCTGGCGCACATGGCCTTGGCGAATGTCCAGCTTGGGCTGGTAATGCAGATGCAATTCGCCATTCTGCGCGGCCTTGCGCAGGTCACGGATCAGGCTGATCTGGCGCTGGTGGGCCAGGTCACGACCGTCTTCATAGATATGCAGACGGCCGGGCATGTTGATCGCATCCTTGCGGGCGATCAGTGCCCGGTTGAGCAGCTCCTGGGCGGCATCACCATGTTCGGGGTAGACCGCAATGCCGATGCAGCACTCCAGCGCGATGTCGTACCCGTCAACGCGCTGGCTCTCGCTGAGCAGGCGCTGCAACTGATCGCCGCGCGCCACCGCCGCATCGACCGTGGCGTGATCGAGCAGGATGAGAAACTCGTTGGCCGTCAGCCGGGCGACAGTGTCACCTGCACTCAGGGCACCCTGCAGACGCTGTCCAAGCTCGTGGAGCAGGTGGTCGACCGTCTCGACCCCGACGCTCTCGTGAATGGCGCGGAAGTTGTCGATGCCCAGGTACATCAAGGCCATTTGACGCTCAACGGCAATCGAACTGCCCAGCCGTTCCATCACCAGCGCCCGGTTGGGCAGGCCGGTCACCGCATCGTGCAGGGCGTTGTGCGCCAGTTGATCCTCACGCACAGCAATGCCGTGCTGCATGCTGTTGATTGCACCGGCCAACATGCCCAGCTCGTCTTTGCGAGCCATGACCACTGGCGTGCGATAGTCGCCATCGCCAATGCGCTTGGCAGCCACTGCCAGGGCGCGGACCGGCAGCGAGACACTGCGGGCCAGCGCCAGGGTGCCGATCAACGAAGCCAACAGCGCTGCCAGAGAGATCCAGAAGATCTTTTCATCGAGTGGCACGAACGCCTGCAAGGCTTTGTCCAGCGGGCTTTGCAGTAACGCCAGAACCTGATTGTCGCCAGAGCCTGCGAGAGTCAGGGTCTGGCTGAGAAACTTCAGCTTGCCGCTTTCGGTCAGATGCATCTGACCGCCTGCAGAGGTGCGCATGAACTCGACCAACGCCGGATACATGGCGGCTGGCTGGGTGCTGATCAACTCGCCCGGCTTGCCGTTTTCGATCGTCAGGAATGACACCTCCAGACCACTGAGTGAACGCAGCTCCTGAGCGATATCGCTGTCGATGGTAAAGCCCATGACCACCCGGCCAAGCGGCAAGGGCGCCAGCACGGTACTTTCGACCAGCAAGTGCGGAGTACCGCCACCAGGCACGATCAGCATTGACTGATTATTGCGCTTGGCGCTGCGCAGCGCCTGGTCGTAGACGAATTTGGAGCCCTCCGCCACCTCGTCCTCGGTGCTGGCAACGACCGTGCCGTCCATGCCCAGCAAAAACATATCGCTGGCGTTGATCCGCCCGCCGTGGTTAAGCAGCACCGAGCGGATGGTCGAAGCATCGGAGCTGGCCACTGCATCGCGAAAGCCAAAGTCCGCCGAGAGCAACTGCACCGCATCGCGCAACCGCCGGCCGCGCAGGTCGATCAACCGCTCGAACACCCGGCTGCCAACCTCCAGTTGCGCCTGGGCCTGGCTGCGCACTGCATCGCCGGTGGCGAATTTGACCGAGACAAAAACCGCTCCGATCACAACCAGAACCAATGCAATCAACACCCCGGCGATGCGCGCCTGGAAGCTCAGACGAAGTTTCATCAGTGTGCAGCCTTGTGGAACGCATCACCGAAAGCGCCAGGGGCCGGGCGTGCAGGCTGATCTTCGGGTTTGACCTCGACGGCCAGGTCAAAACGCTTGCTCAGCCCGTCGGCTGGCACCTCAAGCACACCACCGGCGAGGGGCTGCATGTCTTCGGCCTGCGGGTGCCAGAGGGTCGCGGTATAACGGCCGGGCGGCAATTGATCGAGCTTGAGCACACCTTGCTCATCACTGACCCCATACCAGGGGTCGTCAGTGACGTACACGTAACCCACCATCCAGTCATGAATGTTGCAACCCAGCACAACCAGACCGGGTTTATCGAACTGCACAGGCTCTGACGGGGTCTTTTCGTAAAGGCGCAACTCGAAGCGCTTGGTGGGCGAGAATGAATACACCTGATGGCGAATGTCATCGCTGTTGGGGAAACTGACCTGGGTGCCGGTGTGGACCGCCAGCACCCGTGGCACGAACTCCTGGTTACGCTGGTCCATGCTGGCCTTGAGCGTCGGTGCGGCCGGGCCAGCAGCGCCCTTGAGGGTCAACACAGCATTGGCCAGTGGCTTGCCTTGGCGATCGAACATCTGTGCCGTCAGTGTCGCGGCCGAGACACTGGCCGCCGAAAACACGTACAGGCCCGCGAGAACCATCGAATGCAGTAACTTGGTCATACGTGTGAACCCTTCCACAACGGCAATGCCGGAAAGTGATGCCGACCCTGGCAACGATGTGTCTGGCAAGCAGAGTAGCTGTCATGCCAGAGCAGGGATATGCCGCAGAGACATCATTTTGATATCAGTCATTCAAATTCGACGAAAGGCGCTCGCCTGCGGCCCTGCACGAGCTTTGCAACACTCTGCCATGCTATCGACCGCAGCCATTGAAACCTGAGACCACTCGCCCCATCTAAGAGCCATGTCCAATTTCGCAGGTGCCCCATGAGCGACCAGCAAAACGCCCCACTTGATTCGTCCGACGACGCCACCGAGCATGAAGTGACGCTCGGTTCAGGCGGCACCTCGCTCGCCCTGCCTGGCCAGAACCTGCCGGACAAGGTCTATATCATTCCGATCCACAACCGTCCGTTCTTCCCGGCGCAGGTTTTGCCGGTGATCGTCAACGAAGAGCCGTGGGCAGAAACCCTGGAACTGGTCAGCAAGTCGGAGCACCACTCGCTGGCGCTGTTTTTCATGGACACGCCGCAGGAAGACCCGCGCCACTTCAATACCAAGGCCCTGCCGGAGTATGGCACGCTGGTGAAAGTTCACCACGCCAGCCGCGAGAATGGTCGTTTGCAGTTCGTTGCCCAGGGTTTGTCGCGGGTGCGAATCAAGACCTGGCTCAAGCACCATCGCCCGCCGTATATGGTCGAGGTCGAGTACCCGCAAGTGCCCAACGAGCCCACCGATGAGGTCAAGGCCTACGGCATGGCGCTGATCAACGCCATTAAAGAGCTGCTGCCGCTCAACCCGCTGTACACCGAGGAGCTGAAAAACTACCTCAACCGCTTCAGTCCCAACGACCCGTCGCCGTTGACCGACTTCGCTGCCGCCCTGACCTCGGCCAGCGGCGTGGACCTGCAAGAGGTGCTCGATTGCGTACCGATGCTCAAGCGGATGGAAAAAGTCCTGCCGATGCTGCGCAAGGAAGTCGAAGTCGCGCGCCTGCAAAAAGAGATCTCGGCCGAGGTCAACCGCAAGATCGGTGAACATCAGCGTCAGTTCTTCCTCAAGGAACAGCTCAAGGTCATCCAGCAGGAACTGGGCCTGAGCAAAGACGACCGCAGCGCTGACATCGAACAGTTCGAACAGCGCCTGGAAGGCAAGGTTCTGCCGACTCAGGCGCGCAAAAAGATCGACGAAGAGCTCAACAAGCTCAAGGTGCTGGAAACCGGCTCGCCGGAATACGCCGTGACCCGCAATTACCTCGACTGGGCCAGTTCGATTCCCTGGGGCGTCACTGGCGTCGACAAACTTGATCTCAAGCATGCCCGCAAGGTTCTTGATCGGCATCACGCAGGCCTGGACGACATCAAGTCGCGGATTCTCGAATTCCTCGCCATCGGTGCCTATAAAGGCGAGATCAATGGCTCGATCGTATTGCTGGTGGGCCCGCCGGGTGTCGGCAAGACCAGCATCGGTCGCTCCATCGCCGAATCCCTGGGCCGACCGTTCTACCGGTTGAGCGTCGGCGGCATGCGCGACGAAGCCGAGATCAAGGGTCATCGCCGCACCTACATTGGCGCCCAGCCCGGCAAGCTGGTGCAGGCGCTGAAGGACGTTGAGGTAATGAACCCGGTCATCATGCTCGACGAGATCGATAAGATGGGCCAGAGCTTCCAGGGCGACCCGGCCTCGGCGCTGCTGGAAACCCTCGACCCGGAACAGAACGTCGAATTTCTCGACCACTATCTGGACTTGCGCCTGGACCTGTCGAAAGTCCTGTTCGTCTGCACCGCCAACACCCTGGATTCGATCCCCGGTCCATTGCTCGACCGGATGGAAGTGATTCGTCTGGCCGGCTATATCACCGAAGAAAAACTGGCCATCGCCAAACGGCACCTATGGCCCAAGCAACTGGACAAGGCCGGCGTGGATAAAGCCAGGCTGTCGATCAGCGACGCCGCCCTGCGCGGTGTGATCGAAGGCTACGCCCGCGAGTCCGGGGTGCGCCAACTGGAGAAACTGCTGGGCAAGCTGGTGCGTAAATCGGTGGTCAGGCTGCTGGACGAGCCAGACGCCGTCATCAAGATCGGCCCCAAGGACCTGGAAGCCCTGCTCGGCATGCCGGTGTTTCGCAGTGAGCAAGTGCTGTCTGGCACCGGTGTGATTACCGGCCTTGCCTGGACCAGCATGGGCGGCGCGACCCTGCCGATCGAAGCGACGCGGATTCACACCCACAATCGCGGTTTCAAGCTCACTGGTCAGTTGGGCGAAGTCATGAAAGAGTCGGCGGAAATCGCCTACAGTTACGTCAGCTCGAATCTGGGCAAGTTTGGCGGCGATGCCAAGTTCTTCGATGAGGCCTTCGTCCACCTGCACGTGCCGGAAGGCGCGACCCCCAAGGACGGCCCGAGTGCGGGCATCACCATGGCCAGCGCGCTGCTGTCGCTGGCACGTAACCAGGCGCCAAAGAAAGGCGTGGCCATGACCGGCGAGTTGACCCTGACCGGCCATGTACTGCCGATTGGCGGTGTGCGCGAGAAGGTTATCGCGGCACGTCGGCAGAAGATCAACGAACTGATCCTGCCCGAGCCGAACCGCGGCAACTTCGAAGAGTTGCCGGCTTACCTCAAGGAAGGCCTGACCGTGCACTTCGCCAAACGCTTCAGTGATGTGGCCAAGGTGTTGTTCTAAACGGCTCGCTGCTCAAGCAGCTCCTACGGAGTGTGGCGACAACCTCATTCTGTAGGAGCGGATTTATCCGCGAAGGCTGCGCGGCTAAAGCGGATCGCGAAAGCGGTCTGGACACCTGCAACACATGTTGTGGTTTCATAGGCCCTTTCGCGACCAAGGTCGCGCCTACTGATCTGTCTTGCCGAAAGGATCTCTCCATGACCCCTGCCCGCCTGCTCGTGCCCCTGAGCCTTGCCCTGCTTGCGGCCTGTGCGCAAAAGCCTGCCAATGTCGTCTCGCTGGACGATGCCGATGACTGCCCGCTGACCCTCAGCACTGGCCAGACCCTGATCCTGTCCCTGCCCAGCAACCCTACCACCGGCTACCGCTGGCAGGTCCGCGATGCTGCCCCCGGAGTGCTGCGCAGCCTGGGCCCGGAGGTGTACAACGCTGACCAGAGCAAAGAGCTGGTCGTTGGCAACGGCGGTCAATCGGTGTGGCGCTTCAAGGCCGACAGTGCCGGCACCGGCAACCTGTCACTGACCTACCAGCAAGCCTGGGATGCCGACAGCGCGCCGCAGGAACGCTTCGAGTGCGTAATCAGGGTTCATTGACCCGGCGTCCTGTCCGCTAACAGGTAGAGGGCCATGCATCGGCGCAACAAACTGGCTAAAATGCGCGCCCTTGCTTAGCTTGCGCCGGAACCGCCGTGACCCAGGAACCTGATCGCCTCTTCTCCCAGCCCCTGTCCCAGGTGCCTGACTTCGCCTTCAATGAAGACGTGGTGCGGGTGTTCCCGGACATGATCAAGCGCTCGGTGCCGGGTTACCCGGCCATTGTCGAGAATCTCGGCGTACTCGCTGCCCACTTCGCCAAAGCCGATACCGTGCTTTACGACCTCGGCTGCTCGCTGGGTGCAGTGACCCAGGCGCTGCGTCGCCATGTGCGTCAGGACGGCTGCCAGGTGATCGCCGTCGACAACTCCTCGGCCATGGTCGAGCGCTGCCGCGAATACCTCAAGGCGCAAGACTCGATGTTCCAGGAACTGCTGCCGGTGGAGGTTCGCGAAGCCGATATCCTCGAACTGCCCTGGCAGCCGGCCTCGGTGGTGGCGCTGAACTTCACCCTGCAGTTCATTGCCCCCGCGCAACGTCTGGAACTGCTCAGCCGTATCCGCCAGACCCTGGTGCCCGGCGGCGCGCTGATCCTCTCGGAAAAACTGCGCTTTGCCGATGCCGACGAGCACGCCCTGCTCACCGAACTGCACATCGACTTCAAACGCGCCAACGGCTACAGCGACCTGGAAATTGCCCAGAAGCGCAGCGCCATCGAACACGTGATGAAACCCGACAGCCTTGAAGAACACCGCCAGCGCCTGCGCGAAGCCGGGTTTTCCAAAGTCGTGCCGTGGTTTCAGTGCATTAACTTCGCCTCATTGATTGCCCTGCCATGATCGATCTCGCTCCACTGGTCCGCCGCCTGGCGGGCACGCCTCTGGCCAACTGGGCCAACGGCCTGCAAGCTCAACTCGATGCCAAACTGGAAAAAGGCCATGGCGACCTGGCGCGCTGGCGCAGTGCACTGGATGCGTTGCCGCCCGTGCAGCCCGGCCGGGTTGAACTGCTCGATACGTTCAGCCTGCAGGCCGAACTCGACGAGGCCACCCGCGCTCAGTTGCACGCCGCCCTGATGGGCCTGTCGCCTTGGCGCAAAGGTCCGTTCGATGTATTCGGTGTGCATGTCGACACCGAATGGCGCTCGGACTGGAAATGGACCCGCGTCGCGCCGCATCTGGACCTCAACGGCAAGCGTGTGCTGGATGTCGGTTGCGGCAACGGCTATTACCAGTGGCGCATGCTCGGCGCCGGTGCCGACAGCGTGATTGGTGTCGACCCGAACTGGCTGTTCTTCTGCCAGTTCCAGGCCATGCAACGCTACATGCCGCAGCTGCCGGCCTGGCACTTGCCGTTCGCGCTGGAAGACCTGCCAGAGAAGCTCGAAGGCTTCGACACGGTGTTTTCCATGGGCGTGCTGTATCACCGCAAATCGCCCATCGACCACCTGTTGGCGCTCAAAGACTGCCTGCTCAAAGGCGGTGAACTGGTACTGGAAACCCTGGTGGTGCCTGGCGATGTACAGCAAGTGCTGGTGCCGGAAGACCGTTATGCGCAAATGCGCAACGTCTGGTTCCTGCCGTCGGTCCCGGCCCTGGAGCTGTGGATGCGCCGTGCCGGCTTCACCGAGGTGCGCTGTGTGGATGTGAGTACCACCAGTGTTCAGGAGCAGCGCAGCACCGACTGGATGCGCTACCAGTCACTGGAGCATTTCCTTGACCCCGACGATCACAGCCGCACCGTCGAGGGCCTGCCGGCACCGATGCGTGCAGTGATTATTGGCCGCAAGCCCTGAGCGCGACAAACACGGGGTCTTGTAGGAGCCGCTTTAGCGGCGAAGCTTTAGCGGCCGGCCGCTCTTACCCTTGCGCCTTGCTCGCTGCCCGGCGCATGCGGAAAAACTCGCTGAGCATCGCCCCGCACGCTTCGCCCAGCACGCCGCCTTCATACAGCACCCGGTGGTTGAGAAACCCTTGGGTAAAGAACTGCCCCTGGCTCTGCACCACCCCGGCCTTGGGCTCCAGCGCGCCATACACCACCCGACCGATGCGCGAATGCACGATCAAGCCGGCGCACATGCTGCACGGTTCCAGGGTTACATACAGCGTGCTGCCCGGTAGCCGGTAATTGCTCAGCGCCTGGGCTGCATCGCGGATGGCGACCATCTCGGCATGGGCGCTGGGGTCATTGCCGCTGATCGGGCAATTGTAGCCACGGCCCACCACCTGACCATCGACCACCACCACCGCGCCCACCGGTACTTCTCCCAAGGCCGCGCCCTGAGCTGCCAGTTCAAGCGCCTCACGCATGAAATCCTGATCGCGGCTACGGTCGATGATCAGCGGCTGACGCATCACGACACCTCGATGGCGGCCATCAGGCCGGTTTCCATGTGATCGATCACATGGCAGTGGAACATCCATACCCCCGGATTATCCGCCACCAGCGCCACCCAGGCGCGCTCGTTGCGGCCCAGCAGGAAGGTGTCAGTGAAATACGGAATGATCTGGCGCCGGTCGGATTTGAGCACCTTGAAACTCATGCCGTGCAAGTGAATCGGGTGCTGATACTGGGCCATGTTCTTCAGCTCGAAGATATAGCTTTTGCCCAACTGCAATTTGGCAATCGGCCGGTCGGCGCAGGTCTTGTCGGTGATGTCCCAGGCCTGGCCGTTGATCTGCCACAGGCTCGGCGGCTTGCCATCATCGGTGCCGGTAGACACCGCACCGGCCCACTCGAAGTTGAAATTGATGGTCTCGGCGTTGTCCAGGTCTGGCTCCGGCAAAGGATTGGCCGGCAACGCAGGCGGCCAGTCCCCCGGCGCCCCTTCCGCCGCCACCGAACGCAGCGTGCCCAGGCGCACCGGACCATTGCGCAACGACAGCGCCTCGCCAGCCGGCGGCGCCTTGATCGCCAGACACAGGCGCATGCCCGGCCCCAGCCAGTACTCCTTGCCCAACGGCCGTGGCGCTACCGGGTTGCCATCAATGGCATAAATCCGCGCCTCGGCATCCGGCAGGTTGATGCGGTAAGTCACGGTGTTATCGAGGTTGAGCAACCGCACACGAGTGATCTGCCCGGCCGGCAGGTCGATCACCCCCAGATGAGTACCATTGATGGTCGACAGCCGCCCGGCAGTGCCTTCGCGCGCGGCTTCACGCAGCACGCTGAACTCAGTAAATGCACCGGTCTCGTCCACATGCCAGTTCTTCAGGCTCAGCGTGCGCTCATGGGCAAACCCGGTAGGTTCACGTTCTTCGACGATCAATGGCCCGACCAGACCGCGGCCCAACTCTTCGCTGCTGCTGACGTGCGGGTGATACCAGAAGCTGCCGGCATCCAGCACCCGGAACTTGTAGTCGAAGTATTCGCCCGGTTTGACCGGCAGTTGCGACACATAGGGCACGCCGTCCATCTCCAGCGGCACCCGGATGCCGTGCCAGTGAATGGTGGTTTCCACTGACAGCTGGTTGATGAAACGCAGACGCAGCCACTCGCCCTGGCGAACCCGCAACTCGGTGCCCGGCACCGACCCGCCAAACGCCCAGGCCGGGGTTTTGTGACCCGGCACCAGCTCGACATCCAAGGGCGCCGCGATCAGCTCAAAGTCATGCCCTTCTCCCGGCCCACGCTGAGCCAGCCAATAACGCGCAGCCCCGCCCGCGCCCATACCGACCACAGCAAGACCGGCGATACCTCCGAGAATTTGACGACGGGTAAAGGACATGACAACGGACACCTTGAAAACGACTGCGACAGGCATCTGCGGGCAGATGCGAAGGGGTCAATACGATACACGTGCGAATGGGAATGTGTAAGTTGGCTGATGGTCGCTGGGGGCAGGCTGATCTGGTTTTATAGACGAATCGGGACTGGGGTCAGGTGCCGATAGGGCGTTGCGGGCTTTATCGGGCAGCCTGCGCAGTCAGAGCCAAGACTACTGACTCCGCAAGTGGAACCGACAGAGTGTTGTGGTGGTCTTCAACTGTGCTCCCAAGCACGGCCTTTTCTTACATGGGAGTAGCCCGCAACGTTGAGGTATTTTTCCATAGGAGGTTTCGCGTGCTCAGGAAGTCAAGTCTTGTCGTACTCGCCCTGTCTGCCGTTGCCGTTTCGGCGCAGGCCCAGTCTGATCGTCAAGTGGTCGAGGATATGGTCACTCGCTCGGCCAATGTCTGCCCGGGCCACAGCACCGAGCGCACCACGCCCACGGTGAAAGCGGTGCCCGTCGGCGCGTTGCGGGTCATGCTGGATCGCGGTTTGGTCATGTGTCCCGACCGGCGCCTGGATACCGACGCACCGGCGGTGTTCTACGGCAGAGTTGGGGTCTTCGGATGGAACCCGGAAGTACCTGCCAGTTCGGAGGTGATCGTCAAGCAGATCGACGTCATGACCCGCAAGGACGAGTACCCATCAGACACCCTGGTTTGGGATGCCAAGGGCACGCCACTGGAGCAGCGCACTGTGCCCGCCTTCGAAGCCAAGCCAGGGGCTGCTGTGCTGTACAAGATACGCTAAGCCCCGTGTTCGAGGATCAGCCCGGACATTAACGGGCTGGTGTCCGACTCGGCGCTGTATGGATTGCTCGCACAGGACTGAGTAACGATCTGGCTCAATCAGCCAAAGCCTGCAACTGTGGCGTCAGAGGCTGCGGCAGGCGGCGCTGCTCACGCAGGATGTTGACCTGCATGGCCGCTTGGGCCACATCCCGCACACTCTGAGCCAGCGTATAGTCTCGTCCCTGCAACCAACCGAGAATATCCGCCAGATGCCAAAGCGAAGTACTGCCTTCGTGTACCGGCAAAGGAAAGCTGCCCGGATGCCCCAGCATCAGCTTGCGCATGTTTTGCCGTGAAACACCGGCGATTTCAGCCATATCGCTCAGGCCCACCAGATCAGGTGCGACCTCAATCAGTCGAGCTTGTGGCAAGGCGCGATGAACGTCGGCCAGCGCACTGTGCAATGCTGCCTCGGCACTGACCGCCTCGCGGGTGAACTCAAGGGCAATACGGCCGGGGAGACCGATGCCCACCAGCGCGTCGTCACAACCTGCTTCGCCCAAACGTTCGACAACCAAGGCGGTGTCATTTTCGCCTTCGCCCAACTGGTACTTCAGGGTAAAGATGTAATCCATGTTCATTCCTCGCTTGAATCCTTGCGCAGCTTGCTGCAGTTATCCACCACCCTGCGCAACGCCCGGCCGTGATTCACCGGGTTTCTTGGTGTGCTCCACACGCTGGTAATACAGAACTCACCACAGCGACACGCCTTGTCGTTGTAGGGACAATAAATCCTGCCCCAAGCGTGATGCCCGCCGATTTCTACACGCCAGCCGCAAGCCTCTGCATGCCTCAGCGCTTCCTCGATTTCCTTGCGTGGATGAGAGGGACGAGCCATTAACGGCCTCCAGTATCGTGACGACGGACAAGGTTGTCAAATGACAACGAAGAACTTTTCATATCCTCTTCTACTGCGCAGAAGATAGATATGGGTGCTCACGATAAGGCAAGCCGGCACAGCATGCTCAAGCGGTTCTCAAGAAAAGAAATCTGATCGTCAGCAAAAATTTCAGGCAGCCAGAAACAGACAGGCCCGCATCAATGCGGGCCTGTCTGTTCACTGCATGTACGGACGAGCCGGACGCGGGATCATTCCCACTCAATCGTGGCCGGCGGCTTGCTCGACACGTCGTAGGTCACGCGGGAAATACCGTCGATCTCGTTGATGATTCGCCCGCTGACGGTTTCCAGCAGTTCGTAAGGCAGGTGTGCCCAACGTGCGGTCATGAAGTCGATGGTTTCTACTGCGCGCAGGGCCACGACCCAGGCGTAACGGCGGCCGTCGCCGACCACGCCAACCGATTTGACCGGCTGGAACACGACGAAGGCCTGGCTGACTTTGTGGTACCAGTCGGCCTTGCGCAGTTCTTCGATGAAGATGTGGTCAGCGCGACGCAGCAGGTCGGCGTATTCCTTCTTCACTTCACCGAGGATGCGTACGCCCAGGCCCGGACCCGGGAACGGGTGACGGTAGACCATGTCGTACGGCAGGCCCAGTTCCAGACCCAGACGGCGGACTTCGTCCTTGAACAGTTCGCGCAGCGGCTCGACCAGTTTGAGGTTCATTTCCTCAGGCAGGCCACCGACGTTGTGGTGCGACTTGATCACGTGAGCCTTGCCGCTCTTGGCGCCAGCCGACTCGATGACGTCGGGGTAGATGGTGCCCTGGGCCAGGAACTTGATGTTGTGCAGTTTGGCAGACTCGGCATCGAACACGTCGATGAAGGTGCGGCCGATGATCTTGCGCTTTTTCTCCGGGTCCGCTTCGCCGGCCAGGTTGTTCAGGAACTGCTCTTCGGCGTTGGCGCGGATCACTTTGACGCCCATGTTTTCGGCAAACATGGCCATCACTTGCTCGCCTTCGTGCAAGCGCAGCAGGCCGTTGTCGACGAATACGCAGGTCAACTGATCGCCGATGGCCTTGTGCAGCAGGGCCGCGACCACGGAGGAGTCAACACCGCCAGACAGGCCCAGCAGGACGTTGTCGGTGCCAACCTGGGCGCGAATGGTGGCGATGGCGTCTTCAACGATGTTCGATGCCGTCCACAGCGCTTCACAGCCGCAAATGTCGAGGATGAAGCGCGACAGGATGCGACCGCCCTGCTTGGTGTGGGTCACTTCCGGGTGGAACTGCACGCCGTAGTAGCCACGGGTGTCGTCGGCCATGCCGGCGATCGGGCAGCTCGGGGTGCTGGCCAGCACGTGGAAACCAGCCGGGATTTCGGTGACCTTGTCGCCGTGGCTCATCCACACGTCCAGACCCAGCACGCCGTCGGCGTCTACGTGGTCTTCGATGCCGTCGAGCAGGCGCGCCTTGCCGACCACGTCGACACGGGCGTAACCGAATTCACGCAGGTCGGAACCTTCGACACGACCGCCCAGTTGCTCGGCCATGGTCTGCATACCGTAGCAGATGCCCAGCAGCGGCACGTTGAGGTCGAACACCGCTTGCGGGGCACGCGGGCTGTTGGCCTCGTGGACCGACTCCGGGCCGCCGGCCAGGATGATGCCGTTCGGTGCGAATTCGCGAATCGCCGCGTCGTCCATGTCGAACGGATGCAGTTCGCAGTACACGCCGATTTCACGCACGCGGCGGGCAATCAGTTGGGTGTACTGGGAACCGAAGTCGAGGATCAGGATACGGTGGGCGTGAATGTCGAGGGCCATGGCTCATTCTCGTCAAAAAACAGAAACGACACGGGGCTGCGAAAACAGCCCCGGCTACAAAATTCGCTAGGCGGCAACGCAGCACTGGCCACGTTGCCTGCCCGATCAACCAACGCGGTAGTTAGGCGCTTCTTTGGTGATCTGTACGTCATGCACGTGGGACTCGGCCATGCCGGCACCGGTGATGCGGACGAACTCAGGCTTGGTGCGCATTTCTTCAATGTTGGCGCTGCCGGTGTAGCCCATCGAGGAACGCAGGCCGCCCATCAACTGATGGATGATGGCTGCCAGCGAACCTTTGTAGGCCACACGGCCTTCGATGCCTTCCGGAACCAGTTTCTCGGCACCGGCCGAGGAATCCTGGAAGTAACGGTCCGAAGAACCCTGGGCCTGGGACATGGCGCCCAGCGAGCCCATGCCACGGTAGGCCTTGTAGGAGCGGCCCTGGAACAGCTCGATCTCGCCAGGCGCTTCTTCAGTCCCTGCGAACATCGAACCCATCATCACGGCAGAGGCGCCGGCCACGATGGCCTTGGACAGGTCACCGGAGAAACGGATGCCGCCGTCGGCGATCAGTGGCACGCCAGTGCCTTCCAGCGCTTCGGCAACGTTGGCAATGGCGCTGATTTGCGGCACGCCGACACCAGCCACGATACGGGTGGTGCAGATCGAGCCCGGGCCGATACCGACCTTGACCGCGTCAGCGCCGGCGGCGACCAGCGCCTTGGCGGCAGCGCCAGTGGCGATGTTGCCACCGATGACCTGCACCTGCGGGTAGTTTTCCTTGACCCAGCGTACGCGGTCGATCACGCCTTTGGAGTGACCATGGGCGGTGTCGACGACAACCACGTCAACGCCTGCCGCCACCAGCGCGGCTACGCGCTCGCCGGTGTCTTTGCCGGTGCCGACTGCCGCGCCAACGCGCAGACGACCCTGGTCGTCCTTGCTGGCCAGCGGGTAGGCTTTGGCTTTTTCGATGTCCTTGACGGTCATCATGCCCTTGAGGGCGAACTTGCCGTCGACGATCAGGACTTTTTCAAGACGGTGCTTGTGCAGCAGCTCACGCACTTCGTTCTTGTCAGCGCCTTCACGCACGGTGACCAGACGCTCTTTGGGCGTCATGACTTCACGCACCGGGATGTCCAGACGGGTTTCGAAACGCACGTCGCGGGAGGTGACGATACCGACCAGGTCGCCGTTGTGCAGCACCGGCACACCGGAGATGTTGTGCTGGCGGGTCAGGTCGAACAGATCGCGCACAGTGGCGTCGGCCTCGATGGTGATCGGGTCCTTGACTACACCGGCTTCGAATTTCTTGACCTTGCGCACTTCAGCAGCCTGCTGGTCAATGGTCATGTTCTTGTGGATGATGCCGATACCGCCTTCCTGAGCCATGGCGATGGCCAGACGTGCTTCAGTGACGGTGTCCATGGCTGCGGAGACCAACGGAATATTCAGCTCGATGCCACGGGTCAAACGGGTCTTGAGACTGACTTCGTTGGGCAGTACCTCGGAATAACCGGGTACAAGGAGAATGTCGTCAAAGGTTAGGGCTTCTTGACTGATACGCAGCATCGCGGGGGCTCCCGAGCGGGAAAATTGGAAGCGCGCCATTATACCTGTACACACAAGCAGGCTCAATGCAAAAACTTGGCCTGTTTTACGATCGGTATTACAAACGCACCTTCACCCAAGCCACCTTGCGGTCCAGCCGTGCAGCAAAGTCATCGAGAAAGCTTTGCTTGAAGCCGGCGGCCAGCCAGTTGTTGAAGATAAAGCCCAGATTGGAAAAGCCGCAGGGGTCAAGAAACAGAAAGCCATTGATGTCGTCTTCATGACCACACAGCGGGCAGGTGAAGTTGTCGGTATGCCCCGGCATCCAGTCTTCCAGGCTTTCGAACAGCGCTTCGCCGACCTCCTGGCGGCACTCGGCGCAGCCGGCTTCTTCGGCAAACCCGTCCAGCGGTGTATAGATGCAGCGCTTGGTAACGATCTCCAGACCGTTGACCGGCTCGCCGAACGGCAATGCATCGGGATTGTCCACCACGTTGCGCGCCCCGGCGGCAATGGCATAGGCCATGCGGTTACCGGTGCGCCCACAGGTGCTCAGTTCTGGCTCGACCACGTTCAGCTTGACCAGCCAGCGCAGTGCCTGGCGGGCCTTGAGCTCGTGCAGCGGAAAGCTGGAGATTTGCGGGACGATGATGCTCTGGCTGTTCATGGCACGCGGTCACTCAAGATCAATCGGGGGCGGCAGCTTAATCGCCCGTCGCAGCAGGTCAAGCATCAGCCGCTGAAGTAACGCACCAGCAAGGCAATGCCACTGATCAACACCAGCCAGGTAATCAGCCTGACAAATGCCTCACGCGACAGCTTCATGGTAATCCCGCGCCCGATCCACGAGCCGATCAACATGGCCGGCAGCAGACAAACGGCCAGCACCAGCAGCGATAGTTCGGCATAGACCCCGGCGATCACGAATAAGCCCAGGCGCACGACGGTACTGCAACTGATCAAGGCCCCCTGAGTCGCACGGGCCTGCTCCTTGGAGGTCAGCCGAGCATTGAGGTAGATGGCATAAAGAAAACCGCCACTGCCGAACAACGCCCCGAACAACCCGCCCACCGTGCCCATCGGCACCGCCCAGCCAGCCGCCAATTGCGTGGGCCGCACCTTGACCATCAGGCTGTACAGCGCATAAGCGGTCACGAACAGCCCCATCAACAACAGCAGCACGTCGGATTTGAGGTTGAGCAGAAACAGCACGCCCAGCGTGCAGCCCACCGCCATGCATGGCAGCAAGCGCAGCAGTTCACCCTTGACCACTGACCGTCGGGCTGGCAGCAGGTTGCCCAAGGCGGCGATGAAATCCAGCACGACCAATAGCGGAATGATCCGCGACAGCGGCATGAAGTGAATCAGCACCGGACCTGCCACCAGCGCCGTGCCAAACCCGGCGATACCGAACACGACGTAGGCCCCTACCACCGTCAGTTCGATGCACAGCCAGCCCAGCGGCGTCAGGCCCACGACAGAGAACCACTCGATTACTTGCTCCATCACCGCATGAAACTCCCTGTTACGTCTTATTCTTTTCTATATAACGTCACCCGCCCGGAAACCGCCAGTGGTGGTTAGCAGGCAAATCGCTTTATGATGCCAACCATGATCAAAGACCCTTTTGCAAGACTCGGCCTGGACCGGGAAGTCCTTACTGTCAGCCAGCTCAACGGCCGCGCCCGGGTATTGCTCGAAGACGTGTTCACTGGCATCTGGGTCGAAGGCGAGATTTCCAACCTCTCGCGCCCGGCCTCGGGCCATGTCTACTTCACCCTCAAGGATTCCAGCGCTCAAGTCCGTTGCGCGCTGTTTCGCCAGAATGCCGCACGGGTCCGCCAGGCGCTGAAAGACGGCCTGCAGGTCAAAGTGCGCGGCAAGGTCTCCTTATATGAAGGCCGCGGCGACTATCAGCTGATTCTCGACACCGTAGAGCCAGCCGGGGACGGGGCATTGCGCCTGGCGTTCGAAGCGCTGAAAAACAAGCTGGACGAAGAAGGCTTGTTCAGCACCGACCGCAAGCGCGCCCTGCCCCAGCATCCCCAGCGCATTGGCATCATCACCTCGCCCACCGGCGCGGTGATCCGCGACATTATCAGTGTGTTCCGCCGCAGGGCGCCGCAGGTCGAGCTGATCCTGGTCCCGACCGCCGTGCAGGGTCGCGAGGCCATCGGGCAGATCGTCCGCGCCTTGCAACTGGCCGACCGTGGCGGCTTCGACGCCTTGATCCTGGCCCGTGGCGGCGGCTCGCTGGAAGACCTCTGGTGCTTCAACGAAGAACCGGTGGCGCGAGCGATTGCTGCCTGTGTCACGCCGATTGTCAGCGCCGTGGGTCACGAGACCGATGTGTCGATCAGCGACTTTGTCGCAGACGTGCGCGCACCAACGCCATCGGCTGCCGCCGAACTGCTGGCCCCGGACTCCAGCGACTTGCTGCGCCGGGTCGAAAACCTGCAACGCCGCCTGCTCAGCCGCATGCGGGAAAAACTGATGCGTGAGCAGCTCAAACTTGATGGGCTGTCACGCCGCCTGCGCCACCCCGGCGAGCGCCTGCGCCAACAGGCGCAACGCCTCGACGAGCTGGACATGCGCATGCGCCGCGCCTTTGAGCAGCACATGCACAAGCAGCAATTGCAGGTCGCGCACCTGCAAAGCCGGCTGGCCGCGCAGCACCCCGGACGCACACTGGGCTTTCTGCGCCAGCGCCTCGATAGCCTGGCCGAGCGCCTGCCACGGGCGATACGTGAACAGATCAAAACCCGTCGACTGCAGTTGCAAAGCCAGGTGCAGACCCTGCAGGTGGTCAGCCCGCTGGCAACCCTGGGGCGCGGCTACAGCATCCTGCTCGACGAGCGCGGCCAGGCGATTCGCAAAGCCGACCAGACCCACACCGGCCAGCGCCTCACCGCACGACTGAGCGAGGGCGAACTGCAAGTGCGTGTCGAAGACAACCACCTCACGCCCGTAACCCTTTCCCTTCTGGACTGACCTGCCGATGCTACGTTTTATCGCACCGCTGCTTGCCCTGCTGATCTGCCTGCCCGCCCAGGCCGACAGTTACATCGCCCGCATGCTCAACAAACCCGTGCCCGGTGGCGTGGCAGTGATCGATCTGGGCAACGCCGCCCAGGCACCCAAAGCCACTTATCAGGGTAAACCGGTGCTGGTGGTGCGCGAGCAGGACGCTCGCTGGCTGGCCATCGTCGGCATCCCATTGACGGTCAAGCCCGGTAGCCAGCAAATACTCAGCGGCGGTCGCACCCTGCCCTTCACGGTGGGCAGCAAGAAATACAAGGAACAGCGCATTACCCTGAAAGATCAGAGCAAGGTCACCCCGGACCCCGAGCAGACCAAACGCTATGAGCGCGAACTGGCCGAACAACTGCGTGCCTACCGCAGCTTCAGCCCAGGCACGCCGAGCAACCTGATGCTCGACAAGCCGGTCAACGGTCCGTTGTCGAGCCGCTTTGGCGTACGCCGCTTCTTCAACGGTGAAGAACGCAACCCGCACTCGGGCCTGGACTTCGCCGTGCCGGCCGGCACACCGATCAAGTCCCCGGCGGCAGGCAAAGTGATTCTGACCGGTGATTACTTCTTCAATGGCCAGACGGTATTCGTCGACCATGGCCAAGGCTTCATCAGCATGTTCTGCCACCTGTCGAAGATCGATGTAAAGGTCGGCGACGCGGTTGCACGGGGTGGCGTGGTCGGCAAGGTCGGCGCCACGGGCCGTGCGACGGGCCCGCACATGCACTGGAACGTCAGCCTCAATGATGCGCGGGTGGATCCGGCGATCTTCATCGGCGCGTTCGAGCCCTGAGCCTGACTGAGTTGCGCGACCAGAACGGACGCAACAATTAAAATTCAAAAACCCCGGAATTCTCGCCATGAAAACTCGTACAACGAGAGCATGCGAGGATTCCTATCAATTTTTTTCAAGTGCTTGCCAAGTTTTACCCCAATGGGTACGTTTGACCGCATGAAAATCTCTCACACCCTCATCCTGCTGCGCCAGCACGCCTGCCTGGACCTGGTCAGCGCACGACTGCCAGGCCTGACTGCCTGACCTCGCCCCTGCCTGCATTCGCATTACCTATGGCTGGCCGCCTCTTTTCGGCCGATATCAGTACAAGGATTAGCCCGATGACCATGCTCAAAGACCCTTCGAAGAAGTACCGTGCGTTCCCGACCATCGACCTGCCTGATCGCACCTGGCCTTCGAAGTCCATCACCAGCGCGCCGATCTGGTGCAGCTCCGACCTGCGTGATGGCAACCAGTCGCTGATCGAGCCAATGGACTCGGCCAAGAAGCTGCGCTTCTGGAAGACCCTGGTCAGCGTCGGCGTCAAGGAAATCGAAGCCGCCTTCCCGGCCGCTTCGCAGACCGATTTCGACTTCGTGCGCACCCTGATCGAAGACGGCCACATCCCCGACGACACCACCATTCAGGTCCTGACCCAAGCGCGTGAAGACCTGATCGCCCGGACGTTCGAGTCGCTGCGCGGCGCCAAGAAGGCCATCGTTCACCTGTACAACGCCACCAGCCCGTCGTTCCGCCGGATTGTCTTCAATCAGGACAAACAGGGCGTCAAAGACATCGCGGTCAATGCCGCCAAGCTGTTCGTCAAATACGCCGCCCAGCAGCCAGAAACCCAGTGGAGCTTCGAGTACTCGCCAGAGACCTTCAGCGCCACCGAGCTGGAGTTCGCCAAAGAAGTCTGCGACGCGGTCATCGAAGTCTGGAACCCGACCCCCGAGCACAAGATCATCCTCAACCTGCCGGCCACCGTTGAAGTCTCGACGCCGAACGTCTATGCCGACCAGATCGAGTGGTTCTGCCGCAACGTCAATCGCCGCGACAGCGTGCTGATCAGCCTGCACACCCACAACGACCGTGGCACCGGCGTAGCCGCCACCGAGCTGGGCCTGATGGCCGGTGCCGATCGCGTCGAAGGCTGCCTGTTCGGTAACGGCGAGCGCACCGGTAACGTCGACCTGGTGACCCTGGGCCTGAACCTCTACACCCAAGGCGTCAACCCTGAACTGGACTTCTCCGACATCGACGGGATCCGCAAGGTGGTCGAAGAGTGCAACCAGATTCCGGTCCACCCACGTCACCCGTACGTCGGTGACCTGGTCCACACCGCATTCTCCGGCTCGCACCAGGACGCCATCCGCAAGGGCTTCGCCCAGCAGAAAGACGACACCCTGTGGGAAGTACCGTACTTGCCAATCGACCCGGCCGATATCGGTCGCAGCTATGAAGCGGTCATCCGCGTCAACAGCCAGTCTGGCAAAGGCGGTATCACTTACCTGCTGGAGCAGGAATACGGCATCTCCCTGCCACGCCGCATGCAAATCGAGTTCAGCCAGGTCGTTCAGGGTGAAACCGACCGTCTGGGCCTGGAAATGACGGCGCAACAGATCTACGCGCTGTTCAAGCGTGAATATCTGCAGGCCAACAAGCCTTACGCGCTGATCAGCCATCGCTTGCAGGAAGAGAACAACACCAGCGCGGTGGATGCCGAAGTCAACGTCAATGACGAGACCCATCACTGGAAAGGCAAAGGCAACGGCGCTCTGGAAGCGCTGGTTTCCAGCCTGCCAGTCAAGGTCGAGATCATGGACTACAACGAGCACTCGATCGGTGCCGGCACCACTGCCAAGGCCGCTGCCTACATCGAATTGCGGGTGAATGGCGAACGTGCGGTGCACGGCGTAGGCATCGACGAAAATATCACCACAGCCAGCTTCCGTGCCCTGTTCAGCGCCCTCAACCGCTCGCTGAGCCAGACCCCGGCCAAGCCTGTAGCAGCCTGATAAGCGCCCTGGATCTCGCCCAAAATGCACCTCATTGGTGCTTTGGGCGAAATCCGCCGGGCATTACGCCCTCATTTTGTGCAAGTTGCATTTCCCGCATACCCCCCGCAGATTCGGCATAAGACACGGCAAAACGCTGTGATAGCATTGCGGCCTTAAACGATTCAGGCATAAGCCTCTGGCCACTCCGGTCAGCATTCCGGCTTTGAACTTGCCTCTTCGCTGTACTTCACTCCTGATTACCACGACGACCCAGCATTGATTTTCAGACGAGAATCCTGCACGGAGCGACTCACCGTGCATTGAGAAAAACCGTCAGCCCCGCTGCTGCCCGGCTGACCCTGCCCTGTATGGAGCGACTATGCCCAAGGCTTCCCATCAAGATCTGCGCCGCAGCTTCCGCGCGCTGACCTCCTCCAGTTCCTGCTACCGCACCGCCTCGGTGTTCGACCCCATGTCGGCCCGCATCGCCGCCGATCTCGGCTTTGAAGTCGGCATCCTCGGCGGCTCCGTCGCGTCGCTGCAAGTGCTGGCCGCTCCGGATTTCGCGCTGATTACTCTGAGCGAGTTCGTCGAGCAAGCCACCCGCATCGGTCGCGTGGCTGAACTGCCATTCATCGCCGACGCAGACCACGGCTACGGCAATGCGCTGAATGTCATGCGTACCGTGATCGAACTGGAGCGCGCCGGTGTGGCAGCCCTGACCATCGAAGACACCCTGCTGCCAGCGCAATTTGGCCGCAAGTCCACCGACCTGATCTCGGTAGGTGAAGGCGTGGGCAAGATGCGCGCGGCACTGGAGGCCCGGGTAGATCCTGAGCTGTCGATCTTCGCCCGCACCAATGCCGGTATTCTGCCGGTCGCCGAGACCATCGACCGCATGCAGCAGTACCAGGCGACCGGTGTGGACGGCATCACCATCGTCGGGGTACGCGACTTCGATCATCTGGCGCAAATCTCCGAAGGCATCACTGTGCCGCTGATGCTGGTCACCTACGGCAACCCTGAGTTGCTCGACAACCAGCGCCTGGCCGAAATGGGCGTACGGGTATGCGTCGATGGCCACGCGGCCTATTTCGCGGCGATCAAGGCCACCTACGACAGCCTGCGCGCGCAGCGCCAGATCACCTGCAAGACCAGTGAAATGAGCGCGACCGAACTGACCCACACCTACACTCAGCCGGAAGACTATGTGCAGTGGGCCAAGAAGTTCATGGACGTGAACGAGTAACCGCCAAGACTCATGAAAAAGCCTCCGTCTCGTAAGAGCCGGAGGCTTTTTTACATGCATCTTTCGCGGCTGAAGCCGCTCTTGCAGCACTCAGGCAATTCAGGCTTTGGTGTTGACCAGGCCTTGAGATACCAGTTGCAGCAGCGAGCCTTGCAAAGTGCTCAGTTGGGAATTGACTGTCGAGATCTGGGCCTGAATCGTGGCCACCTGGACCGCCTTGTTTTCCTCGGACTGCTTGCTTACCTGTGCGGCGGCCAGTTGCTGCTGCAACTCTTGAAGTTGCTTCTGCGCCTCTTCAATCTGCTTTTTGATCTGCTGGATCAACTTTTCAGTCGAGACACCACCAGACGCAGGCGTGCCGACGGACTCCAATGAGACGTCAAGCTTCTTGGGCTCGGAGGTCTCAGCTGTCGCTGAATCGGTCTTTTCAGCCTGAGTCTTGCTTTGCAACGCGTAGGCGCTGTTGTAGATGCTAACGTTACCGGCATTGATGGTGGTCATGATGGGCTCCTGTATCCCTGCCCCTGTATCGGCGCGAATGCACTCAACTGTAACTAATTATTGAATCTGGAACGTGTCGGCATCCAGATAAGCCGGGAAACGGGACCGGTACTCGGCCAGCGCACCACCCTCGAGGGTCACTTGAAACACACCATCGCCCTCATCGGCGTTCAGCAAGCATTCGCCCTGAAAGTCCAGCACCTGGCTATCGCCCGTGTAGGCCAGCCCCTTGCCGTCCGTACCGACCCGGTTCACTGCAGCGACATAACACAGGTTTTCGATAGCCCGCGCCGGCAGCAGGCGGTTCCAGTGCAGGCGCCGAGCGCCCGGCCAGTTGGCGGTGTAAAGCAACAGATCGGTGTCGCGACCGTCACGGCTCCAGACCGGAAACCGCAGGTCGTAACAGATCAGCGGACGAATCCGCCAGCCATTCAATTCAAAGGTCACCTGCCGTTCACCGGGGGTGTAGTGCTCATGCTCGCCCGCCATGCGGAACAGGTGGCGCTTGTCGTAATGCAGCAGCTCACCGTCAGGGCGCGCCCAAAGCAGGCGGTTGCGATGAGTGCCATCAGCGGCGCGCACGATCACGCTGCCGGTAATCACCGCCTGCAAGCGGCGGGCCTGGGCCAGCAACCATTGTGCGGCAGGCCCCTGCTCCGGCTCAGCCTGGCCGGCCGAGTCCATGCTGAAACCGGTGCTGAACATCTCCGGCAGCACCACCAGGTCGGCTTTTTGCACCTGATCGAGCAACGCCTCGAAATGGGCGAAGTTGGCCTGCGGGTCATGCCAGGCCAGCCGGGTCTGGACCAGAGCGATGTTCAGTGGCGGCAGGTTGCTCAGATCGCGCATAGCTTTTGCGCTGCCTGACGCAGCGTCTCCCCACGTTTGGCGAAACACAGGCGGATCAGACGCTGGCCTTCGGGTGGGGTCTGGTAGAACACCGACACCGGGATGCTCGCCACGCCGTGTTCGCGGGTCATCCACAGCGCCATATCGACATCGTTCAGGTCAGGACGGATCTGTGAATAATCGACCAACTGGAAGTAGGTGCCAGCCACTGGTGCAAAGCTGAAACGCGAGCCGGCCAGTTGCGCACTGAAGTAATCACGCTTGGCCTGGTAGAACGCCGGCAACTGCTCGACATGTTCCGGGTGCTCGGCCATGAAATCTGCCAGGGCAAACTGCAACGGGGTCACACCACAGAAACTGACATATTGATGCACCTTGCGCAGTTCAGCAGTGAGTGCCGGTGGCGCAACCACGTAGCCGGTCTTCCAGCCGGTGACGTGGTAGGTCTTGCCGAATGAACTGACCACAAAGGCACGGGAATACAGCGTCTCGTGCGCCAGAACGCTGACATGCTGCAGACCGTCGTAGACCAGATGCTCGTAGACCTCATCACTGATCAGGTAAATATCGCGATCAGCGATCAAGGCTGCCAGTTGGTCCAGCTCGGCACAACTGACCAATGCCCCACAAGGGTTGTGCGGGGTATTGAGGATGATCATGCGGGTGCGCGGGCTTAGCGCATCGCTGAGCTGCTGCCAGTCGATGGAGAAATCCCGGGTATTGAGCTGCACATGCACACAGCGGCCACCGGCCAACTCTACAGACGGCTCATAGCTGTCGTAGCAAGGGTCGAAAACGATGACTTCATCGCCCGGCCGGATCACCGCCTGCACCGCGCAGAAGATCCCCTGGGTAGCGCCCGGGGTGATGGTGATCTCGGTATCAGCATTGACCGTGACGCCGTAGCTGCGGGCGATCTTGGCCGCAACCTGTTCGCGCAGTGCAGGCAGGCCGGTCATGGGGGAATATTGGTTGCGCCCTTCGGCAACATGGCGGCCGACCGCATCACGCAGCGCCTGCGGGCCGTCGAAATCAGGAAAACCCTGAGACAGATTGATCGCCCCGGTTTGCGCGGCGAGCTGGGACATGACGGTAAAGATGGTGGTGCCGACGTTGGGCAGTTTGCTGTCGATCATTGAAGGCCTGCGCTGGGGTTGAGCTGTAATAGCCAACCCTACCGCAGGTTTGAGCTGCAAGCTACAAGCTGCAAGCCACAACAAAAAGCACACCGTAGTCCGCTCTTGCTTGCCGCTTATGGCTTGCAGCTTGCCGCGGCTTCTAGCGCTTCTTGTCGCGGCGTTTCTTGTCGGCTTTCTTGTGGTGCGACATCAAGCGGCGCTTCTTGTTGACCTGGCGGTCGGTGAGCGTGTTCTTGTTGCCTTCGTACGGGTTGTCACTGCCTTTGAATTCAATGCGGATCGGCGTACCGACCAGCTTGAGCACCCGGCGATAGGTGTTTTCCAGGTAGCGGATGTACGACTTGGGCACCGCATCGACCTGGTTGCCGTGAATCACGATGATCGGCGGGTTGGCACCGCCCAGGTGGGCATAGCGCAGCTTGATGCGGCGGCCGTTGACCATCGGTGGTGCGTGGTCGCTGACCGCGTCTTCGAGGATCTGGGTCAGGCGGCTGGTCGGCCAGCGGGTGACCGCCGAGGTGAAGGCATTCTGTACCGACTTGTACAGGTTGCCCACGCCGGTGCCATGCAGCGCCGAGATGAAGTGAATGTCGGCAAAGTCGACGAAGAACAACCGGCGCTCCAGCTCGATCTTCACGTAGTCGCGCTCGCCAGGGGTCATGCCATCCCACTTGTTCAGCGCGATGACAATGGCCCGACCGGCTTCCAGGGCAAAGCCGAGCAGGTTCAGATCGTGATCGACCACGCCTTCACGCGAGTCCATCACGAAGATCACCACGTTGGCGTCCTTGATGGCCTGCAGGGTCTTGACCACCGAGAACTTCTCGACTTCCTCGTGGATCTTGCCGCGCTTGCGCACCCCGGCGGTGTCGATCAGGGTGTATTTCTCTTCGTTGCGCTCGAAGGGAATGTAGATGCTGTCGCGGGTGGTGCCCGGCTGATCGTAAACGATGACCCGGTCCTCACCGAGCATGCGGTTGACCAGGGTCGACTTGCCAACGTTCGGACGGCCGATGATTGCGATCTTGATGCCGTCTTTTTCGCTAGGGCCAGGAATGCGCTTGGCTTCCTCGCCTTCGGCGACGTCTTCAGCGTCCAGGTCGACGGTTTCTTCTTCGTCCCAGACCAGCCCCTGCAGCGCGATTTCCAGCATCTGCGAAATACCGCGCCCGTGGGCACCGGCCACCGGGATTGCGTCACCCAGGCCCATCGGGCTGAACTCGGCGCGCGCCAGGTTTTCGTCGATGTTGTCGATCTTGTTGGCCACCACAAAGCTGCGCTTGTTGCGTTTGCGCAAGTGCTCGCCAATCATCTGATCGGCTGCGGTGTAACCGGCTTTGGCGTCGACCAGGAACAATACGACATCGGCTTCTTCGATGGCCATGAGCGATTGCTCGGCCATTTTTTCATCCATGCCGTGTTCGTCACCGGAAATACCACCGGTGTCGATCAGGATGTACGAGTGCCCCTGCCACTTCGCCTCTCCGTATTGGCGATCACGGGTCAGACCGGACAGGTCGCCGACAATGGCGTCGCGGGTCCGGGTCAGGCGGTTGAACATGGTGGACTTGCCGACGTTCGGTCGACCCACCAGGGCGATTACGGGAACCATGCGGCTCTCCACTGCGTTATTTCAGAAAATACAAAAGCCGCTGCAGGGCAGCGGCCGGAGTTCAGGGCGGCACCTCGCGGTGCCGCCACCCTGCAAAACAGGGCTTATTGCTTGATGGTCAGGGCTTCGAGCTTGCCGCTGTTGCCATACACGTAAATCGTATCGCCGACCACCAGAGGACGTGCCCGCAGGCCGTCACTGTCGATGCGCTCACGACCTACGAAGCGGCCATCGACCTGGCTGAGCAGGTGCAGATAGCCTTCGAAGTCACCCACGGCCACGTAGCTGGAGAACACCTCAGGCGCGCTCAGCTGACGACGGGCCAGCGACTCGTTGCTCCACAGCGCCGTGGAAGAGCGCTCATCGATACCTTCGACAGTACCGGACGCCAGGCTCACATAAACGCTGCCAAAGCCCTGGGCCACGCCGTCGTAGCTCGACGCATCGCGCTGCCACAGCACCCGGCCGCTCTCCAGATCAAGACCGGCAACCCGGCCCTGATAGCTGGCGACGTACAGGGTACCACCGGACAGCAGCAGGCCGCCGTCGATGTCGACCACCCGCTCAAGCTCGGAACGGCCTTGCGCAATGGCAACACGCTGCTCCCAAACCGGTACGCCGTTGCTGATGTCCAGCGCGACGACCTTACCGGTAGACAGGCCGGCCACTGCCAGGCGATTGGTCACCAGCGGTGCGCTGGTGCCACGCAGGGTCAGCACCGCCGGAGTGCTCTCGTAGATCCAGCGCTGCGAGCCAGTATAGGCGTCCAGGCCGATCACGCGATCATCCTGGGTCTGTACGACCACGACATCACCGTTGTTGGCCGGCGGCGCCAGCACTTCGCTGGTCACCCTGGCACGCCATTTTTCATCACCGCTGCTGGCGTCCAGTGCCACGACCTCACCCTTGAGGGTGCCAATGGTCAGCAGGCCGTAAGCCACGCCGACAGCACCGGATACCGGCAGGTCGAGATCTTTCTTCCAGAGCGTTGCGCCGGTCTCGCGATCCAGAGCGACGATCTCACCGTTCACGTCGGCAGCATAGATGCGCTCACCATCGATGGCCGGCACCAGCATGTTGTAAGTCTTGCCCTGGCCGTCGCCGACCGAGTGGCTCCACTTCTTCTGCAGGATGACTTCCTCGGTGAACTTGGTCAGCTCGGCCGGTGGCAGCTCTTTCTTGCTGTTGCTGCTGCAACCCACGGCCATGACGGCCAGGGCCAGCAATGCTGCATGTTTCCAACGAATCACGTCACGCATCCCCTTTAGCCAGATCGTCGAGCTTCATTTGCAGACCACCCACTGCTGCGTCTGGCGACAGTGCGGACTTGGCCTTTTGATAAGCAGCATGGGCCTCATCGGTACGGCCCAGTTGCACCAGCAGGTCGCCTTTGAGTTCTTCGCGGCTGGCCAGGAAGGCCTTGTCGGCATCGCCGGTTAGCAGCTTCAAAGCCTCTTCGGTCTTGCTCTGCGCAGCCAGGACACGGGCCAGACGCTGGCGGGCGATTTCGCCCAGCGTGGCGTTGGCCGGTTTGTCGGTGACCGGCTTCAATTCCGCTGCGGCATCATCAAGCTTACCGGTGTCGACTGCAACCTTGGCGACGAACAGGCTGGCGTACTGCGCGTAAGCAGTGCCGCCAAACTCGTTCTTGAGTTTGCCTGCCAGCTCGGCCACTCGGGCCGGGTCAGCTTCGCCCGACGGGGTCAGCGCGGTTTCCAGCAGTTGCTGGTAGAGCACGGAGGCGTTGGAGGACTGAGCGGCCTGATACTTCTGCCAGTACTGCCAGCCAAACACCACCACCAACGCCAGCAGACCGCCAGTCACCAGGGGTTTGCCGTTGCGCTGCCACCAGTCCTTCATTACTGCCAGATCTTCATCTTCGGTACGCGACACCCCAATACTCCTATAAGCCTAATCTGCTGTTTATCCGTTTCACGCCTGTGCCAGGCTGGCCGCCAGGTACTCGGCGAGAGCATCCCAGGCAATATTCTGTTGCTCACCCTGGCCGCGCAGCGGCTTGACGCCGATCTGCCGGTTGGCCAGTTCTTCTTCCCCGAGAATCAGAGCGAACAGCGCACCGCTCTTGTCAGCCTTCTTGAACTGGCTCTTGAAGCTGCCGGCGCCAGCATTGACCTGCAGGCGCAGGCCCGGCAGACGATCACGAACCTGCTCGGTCAGGGTCAAGGCTGCCAGCTCGGCGGCCTCGCCAAAGGCGCACAGGTAGACATCGACCTGACGGGCGAGATCTTCCGGGATCTGCTCAAGGGTTTCCAGCAGCAATACCAGGCGCTCGATGCCCATGGCGAACCCGACACCGGCAGTCGGCTTGCCGCCCATCTGCTCGACCAGGCCGTCATAGCGTCCACCGGCGCATACGGTGCCCTGGGCACCAAGCTTGTCGGTGACCCACTCGAATACGGTCTTGCTGTAGTAATCCAGGCCGCGCACCAGCTTCGGATTGATGACATATGGAATGCCAGCGGCGTCCAGACGCGCCTTGAGGCCGTCAAAGTGAATCCGCGACTCCTCGTCGAGGTAGTCGGCCAGCTTCGGCGCATCGACCAGCAACGCCTGGGTGTCCGGGTTCTTGGTATCCAGAATACGCAGCGGGTTGGTGGTCAGGCGGCGCTGGCTGTCTTCGTCCAGTTGCTCATGACGCGCCGAGAGGAACTCGACCAGCGCATCTCGGTAGCGGGCGCGGGCTTCGCTGGTGCCCAGGCTGTTGAGTTCCAGCTTGACTGCATCACGAATACCCAGCTGGCCCCACAGCCGCCAGGTGAGCACGATCAGCTCGGCATCGACGTCCGGGCCGTCGAGGTTGAACACTTCGACGCCAATCTGATGAAACTGGCGATAACGGCCTTTCTGTGGCCGCTCGTGGCGGAACATCGGGCCGATGTACCACAGTTTCTGGACCTGGCCACCACCGGTGATACCGTGCTCCAGCACGGCACGCACGCAGGCCGCAGTGCCTTCGGGGCGCAAGGTCAGGGAGTCGCCGTTACGATCGGCGAAGGTGTACATCTCTTTCTCGACGATATCGGTGACTTCACCGATCGAGCGCTTGAACAGCTCGGTGAACTCGACGATCGGCATGCGGATCTGGCGATAGCCGTAGTTGTCCAGCAGGCCCGAAACGGTGCCTTCGAAATAGCGCCACAGCGGGGTCTGCTCGGGCAGGATGTCGTTCATGCCACGAATGGCTTGCAGAGACTTACTCACAAAAAATCCTTAGCAATCTTGATTAACCGCGCGCGATGACAGCGGCGTCGGCTTCTGCTTTTTCGGCCGCTTTCTCGCGAATCAGGCGCTCGAGTTCGGTCACAAGGTTGTCGTTGCCCAGCTTCTGGGCAGGCTTGCCGTCGATGTAGATCAGGTTCGGGCTGCCACCGGTCAGGCCGATATGCGCCTCCTTGGCCTCACCCGGACCGTTGACCACACAGCCGATGACCGCCACGTCCAGCGGCACCAGCAGGTCTTCGAGGCGGCCTTCGAGTTCGTTCATGGTCTTGACCACATCGAAGTTCTGCCGCGAACAGCTCGGGCAGGCGATGAAGTTGATGCCACGCGAACGCAAGTGCAGCGACTTGAGGATGTCGTAGCCGACCTTGACCTCTTCTACCGGATCGGCAGCCAGCGAGATGCGGATAGTATCGCCAATTCCTTCGGCCAGCAGCATACCCAGCCCTACGGCAGATTTCACTGTGCCTGAACGCAGGCCACCGGCCTCGGTGATACCCAGGTGCAGCGGCTGGACGATCTGCCTGGCCAGCTGCCGATAGGCTTCGACCGCCATGAACACGTCCGACGCCTTGACACTGACCTTGAAGTCCTGGAAATCCAGACGATCGAGGTGTTCGACATGGCGCAGCGCCGACTCGACCAACGCTGCCGGGGTCGGCTCGCCGTATTTTTTCTGCAGGTCTTTTTCCAGGGAACCGGCGTTGACGCCAATCCGGATCGGGATACCCCGGTCACGAGCCGCATCGACCACCGCCTTGACCCGGTCTTCACGACCGATGTTGCCGGGGTTGATACGCAAACAGTCGACACCCAGCTCGGCCACCCGCAGGGCAATCCGGTAGTCGAAGTGAATATCGGCAACCAGCGGTACTTTGACCAGTTGCTTGATACGCCCGAACGCCTCGGCAGCGTCCATGTCTGGCACCGACACCCGCACGATGTCCACGCCGGCGGCCTCCAGACGGTTGATCTGCGCGACAGTGGCCGCTACATCGTTGGTATCACTGTTGGTCATGCTCTGTACGGCGATCGGTGCGTCGCCACCGACAGGAACCGAACCAACCCAGATCTTTCTGGATTCGCGACGCTTGATGGGGGATTGGCCGTGCATGACTTATTGCCCTAGTTTCAGGCGAGCGGTCTCGCCACTGGTAAATGGAGCCACATCTACAGGCTGTCCGTTGTAGCTGACTTCAGCGCCACGGGCATAGCCCAGACGCAATGAAAGCGGCGGTTTGCCGCTGACTTCAAGATTTTCGCCCTTGCGCTTGAGGCCGCTGGCAAGCACCTTGCCGTTGCCGTCGGTGACCTGGGTCCAGCAATCAGCGGTGAACTTGACGCTGACCTGACCAGAACCCGGCAGGATCGGCGCGATGGTCTCGGTGCTGGCCGGTGCCGACGCCACAGGAGCAGGCTGTGTGGCAGGCGCTGGCGCAGTAGCGGCTGGCGCTGGCGCGACAGCGGTGCTGGCGGGCGCCACAGGAGCGGCAGGAACCGTTGCAGGTGCTGCGGCGCTGTTCTGGGCTGGCGCGCTGTCAGTAGCCGGAGCCTCGCTGATCAGTGGCAAGGGCGCACTATTGGCGGGTGCGGCAGACTCTGGCGCCGCTTGCGGCCGTGGCTCGTCGATCGGGTGAATCTGGGTGGTGCCGTCCGCGCTCTCGACCTCAACGTGTTCAAGCACCAGACCGGCCAGGTCCTTGCCACGCATCGCAGCCTGGTCCTGCCACCAGAGAAAACCGCCACCTACCAGCACCACCAGCAACAACAGGCTGACGATGCGCAGAATGTTGTGGGACAGGCGCACAGGTTCTTCAATGCGGCCCAGCGCGTGTACGTCACTGCCCTTGCCGTTGGTGCCGGTATATTGATCAAACTGCGCCACCAGCGCAGCCTGGTCCAGTTCCAGCAGCTTGGCGTAGGCACGCACATAACCACGAGCGAAGGTATGTCCTGGAAGCTTGTCGAAAGCGCCGTTCTCAACGTGATTCAGCGAGCCGACGGTGAGATTGAGCCTCAGCGCCACATCAGGCAAAGACCAGTTCCGATGCTCACGAGCCTGGCGCAGGGTTTCCCCAGGATTCTGGTGACTGGCTGCTACAACTTCGGGATGCGCCGCTTTCATCATTGCTCCGACAGGTATTGCTGATATTCCGGCGTGCCGGGATAGAGTCTTTTCAACTGCAGCCCATAACTGGCTGCCTTGTTACGGTCTTCATAGATCTTCGCCAGGCGCAGCCCCAATAACAGGCTACGGGCATTCTGCTCGCTGAGCTGGCTGAACTGCTCGTAGAAATCACGCGACGGCACATAGTGCCCTTGCTCGTAGTTCAACTCAGCCATTTCCAGCAAGGCACGTGGCTGGCGACGGTCCAGCCGCAAGGCACGGGTGAAATGCTCACGCGCCAGTTCGCGCTTGCCCAGTTGCAGCGCAGTCATACCCAGACTTTCAAATACCCGCGAGCGCTCAGGATACAGGTTATCAGCAGCGGCCTGCTCAAAACGCGCGTACGCTTCGTCAAAGCGGCGCTGCTCATAAAGGAAACTGCCGTAGTTATTGACGATTCGCGAGTTGTTACCGCTGGCGGAAATCGCCTTGAGGTAATACTGATCGGCCAGGGTGTACTCCATCTCGGCCTGGAAGACCAGAGCGAGTGCCGCGTTGGCGTCAGGATCCCTGGCGTTGAGCTCCAGGGCCTTTTTCAAGGGCACCTTGGCCCGCTCGGTCTGCCCTTCCTGGAGATAACCAATGCCAAGATGGACATAAGCCTGGAGCGCCTCGTCACGCCCTTTGCTGGTCGACAACGGGTTGACATCACCCGATGAAACACAACCGGCCAGCAGGATGGCGATACATAACAGCAACGAGGCACGCACAGACATGGAGTCTCTCTTCGCAGTCAGGTTCAAGAAGCGGCGGATTGCCCCTGCCGGGCTTCGGCAGCCAGCTCACGAACGGCGATATGACGCTCGCTGCGCCGGGTCCGGTCCATGACCTGGCCCACCAGCTGGCCGCAGGCCGCATCGATGTCTTCACCACGAGTGGTGCGTACGGTGACGTTGTAGCCGGCCTGATGCAGCATGTCCTGGAAACGGCGAATCGCGTTGTTGCTCGGGCGCTCGTAGCCGGAGTGCGGGAACGGGTTGAACGGGATCAGGTTGATCTTGCACGGTGTGTCGCGCAGCAGCTCGATCATCTCAGCCGCATGCTCGGGCTGGTCGTTGACGTCCTTGAGCAAGGTGTACTCGACGGTCAGTACGCGCTTCTCGCCCAGTGCGGACATGTAGCGACGGCACGAGTCGAGCAGCACGCTCAACGGATACTTCTTGTTGATCGGTACCAGCTTGTTGCGCAGCGCATCATTGGGCGCGTGCAGCGACAGGGCCAGGGACACATCGATGTGCTTGGCCAGCTCGTCGATCATCGGCACCACGCCGGAAGTGGACAGCGTCACCCGGCGCTTGGAAATGCCATAGCCCAGGTCATCCATCATCAGACGCATGGCAGCAATGACATTGTCGAAATTCAGCAGCGGCTCACCCATGCCCATCATCACCACGTTGGTGATGGCACGGTCGATGGTGGCGGGTACGCTGCCAAAGGATTTGTTGGCAATCCACACCTGGCCGATCACTTCGGCGGCGGTGAGGTTGCTATTGAAGCCTTGCTTGCCCGTGGAGCAGAAACTGCAATCCAGGGCACAGCCTGCCTGGGACGAAACGCACAAAGTACCGCGTTTGCCCTGGGGAATGAAGACCGTCTCGACGCAGCTGCCGGACGCCACGCGCACCACCCATTTACGGGTGCCGTCGCTGGAGATGTCCTCGCTGACGACTTCAGGACCACGAATCTCGGCACAGCTCTTGAGTTTTTCACGCAAGGCCTTGCTGACGTTCGTCATGGCGTCGAAATCATCGACGCCAAAGTGGTGAATCCACTTCATGACCTGCCCGGCACGGAAGCGTTTCTCCCCGATTGACTCGAAGAATTTTTCCATTTCCTGTTGGGTCAGACCCAGCAAGTTGGTTTTACCAGTGGTCGCGATCATGGATTCACCCTGCGCTCTGTAAACCCGAAGGCTTAGCGAGCGGTTACCTCGGTAGCTGCGAAGAAGTAAGCGATTTCGCGAGCAGCAGCAGCTTCGGAGTCCGAACCGTGAACGGCGTTGGCGTCGATGGACTCGGCGAAGTCAGCACGGATAGTGCCGGCAGCAGCTTCTTTAGGGTTGGTAGCGCCCATCAGCTCACGGTTGCGAGCGATAGCGTTTTCACCTTCCAGAACCTGAACAACAACAGGACCGGAAGTCATGAAGGCAACCAGGTCACCGAAGAAACCGCGCTCGCTGTGCTCAGCGTAGAAGCCTTCGGCTTCGGCTTTGGACAGTTGCTTGATTTTCGAGGCAACGATGCGCAGACCGGCGTCTTCGAAGCGAGTGGTGATCTTGCCGATCACGTTCTTGGCAACGGCGTCTGGCTTGATGATGGAGAAAGTACGTTGAACAGCCATGGTGAAACTCCAGAAACAGAAATTAAAGCGAAAAATTAAACCCGCGAATTATACGCGGGTTATGGAGTATTGCCTAACAAGATCCGTTGCAGGATCAGTCAGCCTCTTCGATCCACAACGCCTGGATGGCCTCAAGGACCTTCTCGCCGCCACGATCACGGTCGTCTTCGAACCCGGGCAACTGGGTCACCCAGTTGCGCAGATCGACGAAGTTAACGTAACGCGGATCGACGTCCGGCTTGCTCTCGGCCAACTGGATCGCGATTTCCTGCACATCAACCCACTTGAGACTCATGAATATCCCCCTCAGGAATCAGTGCGGCGCTTCGGCGGCGTGGTTGAGCGAGTATTTGGGAATCTCGACCGTGATGTCTTCATCACCGACAGTGGCCTGACAGGCAAGGCGCGACTGCGCTTCCAGGCCCCAGGCCTTGTCGAGCATGTCTTCTTCAAGCTCATCAAGCTCGCCGGTCGAATTGAAACCTTTGCGAATCACGCAATGGCAGGTGGTGCAGGCACACACACCACCGCAGGCGCTCTCGATCTCGATGTGATGCTCGTGGGCCAGATCCAGAATCGTCGTACCAGGCGCGGCCTCGACGACCATCCCCTCCGGGCAATGCTCCGCATGGGGCAGAAAAGTCACCTTCGGCATCAGTTATTCCTCAATATCATTCAGGTTGCGCCCCGCCAGTGCGGCTTTGACCGTCGAATCCAGGCGGCGGGCAGCAAATGCATCAGTCACCTGCGACAGACGCTTGGTCTGCTGCTCGATGGCCAGCCCATCGGTGCCTTGCATCAATTCACGTAATTCGTCCATCTGCAGCCGGATCACCAGCCGCTCTTCTTCGTCGAGCAAGCGCTCACCGTCGACTTCAAGCGCACCTTCAACCGCTTCGAGCAGGCGCTCGGCATCGACCTGCTGCTCGCGCAGTACGCGGGCCTCTTTGTCTTGGCCGGCGTTCTGGAAGGAGTCCTTGAGCATCCGGGCGATTTCGCCATCGGTCAGGCCGTAAGACGGCTTGACCTGGATGCTGGCCTCAACCCCCGACCCCAGCTCACGGGCGGAGACATCGAGCAGACCGTCGGCGTCCACCTGAAAAGTCACGCGGATCTTTGCCGCACCAGCGACCATCGGCGGAATGCCCCGCAGTTCAAAGCGCGCCAGCGAACGGCAATCACTGATCAGCTCACGCTCGCCCTGCAGCACATGAATCATCATGGCGGTCTGGCCGTCTTTGTAGGTGGTGAATTCCTGGCCACGCGCCACCGGGATGGTGGTGTTACGGGCAATGACCTTCTCCATCAACCCGCCCATGGTCTCAAGCCCCAGCGACAACGGGATCACATCGAGCAACAGCAGCTCGCCACCGTCTCGCTTGTTGCCAGCCAGCGTATCAGCCTGGATCGCAGCCCCGATGGCCACCACCTGATCCGGGTCGATATCGGTCAACGGCTGACGAGCAAACAACTCGCCGACCGCTTCGCGAACACGCGGCACGCGGGTCGAGCCACCGACCATCACCACGGCACTCACCTCGCCGACTTCGAGATCCGAGTCGCGCAGGGCGCGCCGGCACGCCTTGAGGCTGCGGGCAATCATCGGTTCGATCAGAGCGTTGAACGCTTCACGGGTCAGCTCAGCGCGCCAGTCACCATAGACCACCGGCACAACATCAGCGTCGGTCAGTGCCTCTTTGGCAGCGCAGGCGACTTGCAGCAAGCTGCGCTGGTCGGCCGGGGCCAGGTCGGACGACAGCCCTGCACCGCTGATGATCCACTGTGCGATGGCGTGGTCGAAGTCGTCGCCGCCCAGCGCGGTATCACCGCCGGTGGCCAGCACTTCAAAGACACCGCCGGTCAGGCGCAGGATGGAAATATCGAAAGTACCGCCACCCAGGTCGTAGATAGCCACTACGCCTTCGGCGTTCTGATCCAGGCCGTAGGCAACGGCAGCAGCGGTCGGCTCGTTGAGCAGACGCAGCACGTTCAGACCGGCCAGCCGCGCAGCATCCTTGGTGGCTTGGCGCTGGGCATCGTCGAAGTAGGCCGGCACGGTGATCACCGCCCCCACCAGCTCGCCGCCCAGCGTCGCTTCAGCGCGCAGGCGCAGAACTTTAAGGATGTCAGCCGAGACCTGCACCGGGCTCTTGGCGCCCTGCACGGTGTCGATGAACGGCATGTGCGACTCACCACCGACAAACCGGTACGGCAGTTGCTCACCCAGCTGCTTGACGTCAGCCAGGCCGCGGCCCATCAGGCGCTTGACCGACAGCACGGTGTTGAGCGGGTCCTGTGGCGCCGCCGCTTTGGCGGCCTGCCCGACTTCAACACGGTCAGCGTGATAACGCACCGCGGACGGCAGGATGACCTGGCCGTTTTCATCGGGCAGTGGCTCGGAAAGACCGCTGCGCAGTGCAGCGACCAGCGAATTGGTAGTGCCCAGGTCAATACCGACAGCCAGACGGCGCTGATGCGGTTGTGGACTCTGGCCAGGTTCGGCGATCTGCAGTAAGGCCATGCTTTTAAGAATAATCACAGGCGTGCGACCAGGGCCGCACGGGGTTAATCGTCGAGGCGCTCTTCGAGCTGGCGCACTTCTTGGGAGAGCTTGTCGAGAAACTGCATACGGCGCATCAGGCGTTCAGCCTGCTCGCGCTGTGCAGCATCATTCCAACAAGCGGCGAAGCTGTCGTTGAGGGCATCCTGGGCAGTCTTGAGGCGCTTCTTGAAGACCGCGACGCCTGCCACATCGGCATCGTCCTGCAGGTCTTCGAGCTCTTCACGCAACGCCATCTGCTGCAGCAGGAAATCCGGGTCATGCACCGTGACTTCCAGCGGCACTTCGTTGCCTTGCAGAGTCAGCAGGTAACGTGCACGGCGCGGCGAACTCTTGAGGGTCTGGTAGGCCTCGTTGAGGTTGGCCGACCGCTCCAGCGCCTGACGCTGCTCCTGCTCGGAAGCATCAGCAAAACGGTCCGGGTGCACACTGCGCGCCAGCTCACGGTAGCGGCCCGCCAGTTGCTCGGAATCGATGACGAAATCCGGTTTGAGATCAAACAGCGCGAAATGACAAGGAGTACCCACGATCACCCGCCTTAGACGTTGAAGCTTTCGCCACAGCCGCACTCACCGCGCGAATTGGGGTTGGTGAACTTGAAGCCTTCGTTCAACCCTTCGCGGACGAAGTCCAGCTCGGTACCGTCGAGATAGACCAGGCTTTTCGGGTCGATGATGACCTTCACGCCATGGGATTCGAACACGGTGTCGTCAGGCTCGGTCGCATCGACGAATTCCAGCACATAGGCCAGACCCGAACAGCCCGTGGTACGCACACCCAGGCGAATGCCCTCACCCTTGCCACGCCCGTCGAGGGAGCGACGCACGTGTTTGGCCGCGGCTTCTGTCATGCTGATAGACATCGGAGCTCCTTGGATTGTCCCGGTTGGTGTTCGCCAGCGATAGACCGCGACGACTTACAGCAGACCTTTCTTCTGCTTGTAGTCACGCACTGCAGCCTTGATGGCGTCTTCGGCCAGAACCGAGCAGTGGATCTTGACCGGTGGCAAGGCCAGCTCTTCGGCCAGCTGGGTGTTCTTGATGGTTTCAGCTTCGTCCAGCGTCTTGCCCTTCATCCACTCGGTGGCCAGGGAGCTGGAAGCAATTGCCGAACCGCAACCGTAGGTCTTGAACTTGGCGTCTTCGATCACGCCTTGCTCGTTGACCTTGATCTGCAGACGCATCACATCGCCGCACGCCGGAGCGCCGACCATGCCGGTGCCTACGTCCGGGTCTTCAGCGTCCATCTTGCCGACGTTGCGTGGGTTTTCGTAGTGGTCGATGACCTTTTCGCTGTAAGCCATGATTCTGTTCCTCTCACATCAGGGAGTCGCTCTACAGGCCGCAGCATGGCGGCCTGTCCGGGGGCGACTTTAAATTAGTGCGCCGCCCACTCGATCTTGGAGATGTCGACACCGTCTTTGTACATGTCCCACAGCGGCGAAAGCGCACGCAGCTTGGTGACCGCTTCACGAACTTTCTGTGCCGCGTAATCGACTTCTTCTTCGGTGCTGAAGCGACCGAAGGTGAAACGGATCGAACTGTGCGCCAGCTCATCGTTACGGCCCAGGGCACGCAACACGTAGGAAGGCTCCAGCGAGGCCGAAGTACAGGCCGAACCGGACGACACCGCCAGATCCTTGAGCGCCATGATCAGCGACTCGCCTTCAACGTAGTTGAAGCTCAGGTTCAGGTTGTGCGGGATACGGGCGGTCAGGCTGCCATTGACGTACAGCTCTTCGAGGTCTTCGACCTGCTTGTAGAAGCGATCGCTCAAAGCCTTGATGCGCACGTTCTCGGCGGCCATCTCTTCTTTGGCGATGCGGAAGGCTTCACCCATGCCGACGATCTGGTGGGTTGGCAGGGTGCCCGAACGCATGCCGCGCTCGTGACCGCCACCGTGCATGGCAGCTTCCAGGCGCACACGCGGCTTGCGGCTGACGTACAGCGCACCAATACCTTTTGGACCGTAGGCCTTGTGAGCCGAAAACGACATCAGGTCGACCTTCAGCTTCGACAGATCGATCTCGACCTTGCCTGGCGACTGGGCGGCGTCAACGTGGAACAGTACGCCGCGCGAGCGGGTCAGCTCACCAATGGCGGCGATGTCGGTGATGGTGCCGACTTCGTTGTTGACGTGCATGATCGAAACCAGAATGGTGTCTTCACGCAGCGCGGCTTCGATCATGGCCGGGGTGACGATGCCGTCTTCGCCCGGTTCCAGATAAGTGACTTCGAAGCCTTCGCGCTCCAGCTGGCGAGCGGTGTCCAGGATCGCCTTATGCTCGATCTTGGAGGTGATGATGTGCTTGCCTTTGGTGTGATAGAAGTGCGCAACGCCTTTGAGGGCCAGGTTGTCGGACTCGGTGGCACCGGAAGTCCAGACGATTTCACGCGGGTCGGCACCGACCAGATCGGCGACCTGACGGCGGGCGTTCTCGACCGCTTCTTCGGCTTTCCAGCCGAACACATGGGAGCGCGAAGCCGGGTTACCGAAGTTGCCGTCCAGCGTCAGGCAATCCATCATTTTCTGGGCGACACGCGGATCGACCGGGGTCGTCGCGGAATAATCGAGGTAAATCGGCAACTTCATTGCATATCTCCTATCAGGCAGGCGCACCGCTCATTCATCTGCGTTCATTCAACGGCGGACGTTTCAATCTTACCCAGTTGCGACACGTTGCTCGTGTTCGAGCAGCGACGCTGATCCTGGCGCTGAGCGACTTCTTGTACCTCACGGCGAGTGACAAGATCCGCCAGGCTGATACCGCTTAAAAACTCGTGGATCTGCTGACTGAGGTCGCACCACAAATGGTGAGTCAGACAGGTGTCACCGGCGTGGCAGTCACCCAGCCCCTGGCAACGGGTGGCATCGACCGATTCGTTGACCGCGTCGACCACCTGAGCAACCTGGATACCCTGCATGTCGCGTGACAGCTGATAACCGCCACCCGGCCCGCGCACACTGGAAACCAGGTTGCCGCGACGCAGTTTGGCGAACAACTGCTCGAGATAAGACAGGGAAATGCCTTGACGCTCGGAAATATCAGCCAGTGACACTGGCCCGTGCTGCGCATGCAATGCCAGATCCAGCATGGCTGTGACAGCGTATCGGCCTTTGGTAGTCAGACGCATGGCATGTACCGCGGTGGTTCAGAATAGGTGCAAGTATGCTATTCCCGAGTATTTGAGTCAACTATAAAACCGAGCAAAATAGTCGGACTTACAGCGAAATAGCGGGCGGGATCATAGCAAACATGGCACCGCAATGACACATTTCAAGCGCTGGCCTTGGCCGGATTGTCCTTGACGCAGTCGAATACCTCATCGCGCAACTCCGGCAATTCACCGGCGCAGTAGTCGCTGCCCAGCTTGTTCAGCGCGCCACACATGCCCTCAAGGCGCACGTCGACCGCCTGCAAGTGATCGAGCAACTGACCGATCGCTCGCGCCACCGGGTCCGGCATATCCTGGCTGACACCATAAGCATCGAAGCCGAGCTTTTCAGCCATGGCCTTGCGCTTGGCCTCTGTCTCATCGTCTGGCTTGGCGATGACCCGCCCCGGAATGCCCACCGCCGTCGCGCCGGCCGGCACCGCCTTGGTGACCACCGCATTGGAACCGATCTTGGCCCCCGCCCCGACCGTGAACGGCCCCAGCACCTTGGCACCGGCACCGACCACCACACCATTTTCCAGAGTCGGATGACGCTTGCCGGCATTCCAGCTGGTGCCGCCCAGAGTAACCCCTTGATACAGGGTCACGTCATCGCCAATCTCGGCCGTTTCGCCAATCACGATGCCCATCCCATGATCGATGAAGAAACGCCGACCGATCTTCGCCCCCGGATGAATCTCGATGCCGGTCAGCCAGCGACTGAAGTTGGAAACCATGCGCGCCAGCAGCTTGCAGTCAGCACGCCACAGTTTGTGCGCCCCACGATGCAGCCAGATCGCATGCATGCCGGGGTAGCAGGTCAGAACCTCGAAGGCATTGCGCGCCGCCGGGTCACGGTGGAAAACGCTTTGAATATCTTCTCGCAAACGCTCGAACATCACTGATCCTTCCGCTTATGGGGTTCACCACGTGCTGCTTTCTGAGTCTCCGTCAGGATGCCCCGCAGGATACTCAGCTCCGGTCGCTCGACCTCACTGCGCCCATACAGGCGGCGCAGGCGCGCCATCAGGTGGCGCGGCTTCTCAGGATCAAGAAAACCGATTGCCACCAGGGTCTGCTCAAGATGCGCGTAAAAACCTTCCATCTCATCCATGGTTGCCAGCTCGCTCTCACGCGCAGGCTGATTACTCGCCTGCGCATTAACCGGCACTTGCCCGGCCAGCCAGGCGGTACGCACTTCATAGCTGAGCACCTGAACCGCAGCAGCCAGGTTCAGCGAGCTGAAATCAGGATTGGAAGCAATGTGGACATGAAAGTGACAGCGCTGCAGCTCGTCATTGGTCAGGCCGGCATGCTCGCGACCGAATACCAGCGCCACCTCCAGACCTTGCGCAGCTTGCTCGACGACTTTCACGCCAGACTCGCGCGGGTTAAGCATCGGCCACGGCAGGCTGCGATCCCGGGCACTGGTGCCGAGCACCAGACTGCAACCGGTCAGCGCCTCTTCGAGACTGGCCACCACCTGGGTAGACGCCAGGATGTCATCGGCGCCGGAAGCTCGGGCATCTGCTTCCGGCGACGGAAAGACTCGCGGCTCGACCAGCACCAGGCGCGTCAGGCCCATGTTTTTCATGGCACGGGCCGCCCCGCCGATATTACCGGGGTGCGTGGTACCGACCAGGACAACACGAATGTTCTGCAACACCGCAAGCGCTCACTGACAAAATCAAGGGGCGCAAATCTTACAGAAACAGGCGTTCCTGCGCCATTAAGCTTGCGACACTTCGCCGCGCAGGCGACGGACGAACACGGGCTGCAACTCGTCTGCCGGGGAGCGCTGCAACAAAACCACGCTGGAAATAATTTGTCGCAGCCCCTAAAATGGCCGGCTCTCTTTAACAGCCCTAGGTGACCTATCCATGCAGCCCATGCTGAATATCGCGCTGCGCGCCGCACGCAACGCCAGCGAATTGATTTTCCGCTCCATCGAGCGCCTGGATACCATCAAGGTTGACGAAAAAGAAGCCAAAGACTACGTCAGCGAAGTTGATCGCGCTGCCGAGCAGAGCATCATCGCCGCACTGCGCAAGGCCTACCCGGACCACGGCATCCTTGGCGAAGAAAGCGGCATGCACCCAGGCAAAGGTGAAGGCGCCGACTACCTGTGGATCATCGACCCGCTGGACGGCACCACCAACTTCGTACGCGGCATTCCGCACTTCGCGGTCAGCATCGCCTGCAAATACCGTGGCCGCCTGGAACACGCCGTGGTTCTGGACCCTGTTCGCCAGGAAGAATTCACCGCCAGCCGTGGCCGCGGCGCCGCCCTCAATGGCCGCCGCCTGCGTGTCAGCTCGCGCCGCAGCCTGGAAGGCGCCCTGCTGGGCACCGGCTTCCCGTTCCGCGAAAACCAGCTGGATAACCTGGAAAACTACCTGGGCATGTTCCGCAGCCTGATCGGCCAGACCGCCGGCATCCGCCGCGCCGGTGCCGCCAGCCTGGACCTGGCCTACGTGGCTGCGGGTCGCTTCGACGCATTCTGGGAGTCGGGCCTGTCCGAGTGGGATATCGCTGCGGGCGCCCTGCTGATTCAAGAAGCTGGCGGCCTGGTCAGCGACTTCACCGGTGGCCATGAATTCCTCGAAAAAGGCCATGTGGTGGCCGGTAACGCCAAGTGCTTCAAGGCCGTACTGACCTCCATCGCGCCACACCTGCCAGCTTCGATCAAACGCTGATCGCAGCCGCATAAAAAAACCGGTCTTGATGACCGGTTTTTTTGTACCCGAATCAGGTGATCCCGATTATTGGGCCTGACCCAGAATCAACTGGCCGTTCTTGTCGACCGGAATACGATTACCTGGCTCTTCATTCATGCGCACCTTGCCGGTCTTGTCGCCCAACTGGTACTTCACGTCATAGCCAACCACCTTCTCGCTGATGTCATTGACTGTGTTGCAGCGAGTCTGGGTCGTGGTGTAGGTATCGCGATTCTGCATACCTTCCTGAATCTTGTTACCGGCATAGCCGCCGCCGGCCGCACCGGCCACTGTAGCGATTTTCTTGCCGTTACCGCCACCGACCTGGTTGCCCAGCAAACCACCGGCCACCGCCCCCAGCACCGTACCGACGATCTGATGCTCATCCTTGACCGGCGCCTTGCGGGTCACGGTCACGTCCTTGCACACCTCACGCGGCGTCTTGACTTGCTGTTTGACCGGCTCGACCGCCAGCACATCAGCGTACTCAGGTCCCTTGACCAGACTGTAGGTGGCAAACGCGCCACCGGCTGTCACAGCAACGGCCCCCAACACGGCACCCACCAACAGAGACTTGTTCACTTGAACCTCCAAAGCTTCTCAAGCGCAAAATTATTGCGATCTACCCAGCCTTGGAGCATAAAAAAAAGCGCGAGTTCAACACTCGCGCCTTTCTCGAACAAGCCTGACGTTTACGGCAGTTCGTCGACCTTATCGGTGGTTACCGGTGGAATCAGATCTTCAGCACTGAGTTTCAGCCAGATCAGCACCACGTTGGCGATGTAGATCGACGAGTAGGTCCCCGCCAGAACACCCACAAACAATGCGATGGAGAAACCTTCGAGGTTGTCGCCACCAAACGCCCACAGCGCAATGATCGCCAGCAGGGTCGACACCGAGGTCGCGATGGTACGCAGCAGGGTCTGGGTGGTGGAGATGTTGATGTTCTCGATCAGCGACGCCTTGCGCAGTACCCGGAAGTTCTCACGCACCCGGTCAAAGACCACAATGGTGTCGTTGAGCGAGTAACCGATGATCGCCAGCACCGACGCCAACACGGTCAGGTCAAAGGTGATCTGGAAGAACGACAGGATCCCCATGGTCACGACCACGTCGTGAACCAGCGAGACAATCGCGCCGACACCGAACTTCCACTGGAAGCGGAACGCCAGGTACAGCAGGATGCCGCCCAGCGCCAGGAGCATGGCAATGCCGCCCTGGTCGCGCAATTCTTCACCCACCTGCGGACCGACGAACTCGACACGCTTGACCGTCACCGGGTTACCGGCGTCATTTTTGCGCAATGCGTCGGCAACGCTGGTGCCCAGATGCGGGTCGTCACTGGGCATGCGCACCAGCAGGTCGGTGGTCGCGCCGAAGTTCTGCACCACTGCATCGTGGTAGCCGGCATTGGTCAGCTCCTGGCGCACCTTACCCAGGTCGGCAGGCTGCTCGTAGGTCAGCTCGATGAGCGTACCGCCAGTGAAGTCCAGGCCCAGGTTAAGCCCTTTGTAGGACCAACTGAACAACGCCAGCACAGTCAGGAGCATGGTCAGGGCGAACGCAACGTTGCGCACGCCCATGAAGTTGATGGTTGATAACTTCATGGCAGCCTCTTAAATCCACAACTTCTTGAAGTCACGCCCGCCATAGATCAGGTTGATCATTGCGCGAGTTACCATGATGGCCGTGAACATGGAGGTAAAGATCCCCAACGACAGGGTGACGGCGAAGCCTTTGACCGGGCCGGTACCCATGGCATAGAGAATCCCGCCGACCAGCAGGCTGGTCAGGTTGGCGTCGATAATCGCCGTGTAGGCACGGTTGAAACCTTCGTTGATCGCCCGCTGCACGGTCATCCCGTTGGCCAGCTCTTCACGAATCCGCGAGAAGATCAGTACGTTGGCGTCGACCGCCATACCCATGGTCAGGACGATACCGGCGATACCTGGCAGGGTCAGTGTCGCACCCAGCAAGGACATCAGGGCCAGCAGCGCCACCATGTTGAAGGCCAGGGCCACGGTCGCAATCACACCGAAGAAGCGGTAGATGGCGATAATGAACAGCGACACCAACAACATGCCCCACAGCGAAGCATCGATGCCCTTGGTAATGTTGTCAGCCCCCAGGCTCGGGCCAATGGTGCGCTCTTCAGCGAAGTACATCGGCGCAGCCAGACCACCGGCACGCAGCAGCAGGGCCAGCTCGGAAGACTCACCCTGGCCATTGAGACCGGTGATCCGGAACTGACTGCCCAGCGGCGACTGAATGGTCGCCAGGCTGATGATTTTCTTGTCTTCCTTGAAGGTCTGCAACTGGACTTCTTTCTCTACCCCGTCCACGACCTGTTTGGCGTAGGTGGTCACCGGACGCTGCTCGATGAAGATCACCGCCATGCTGCGACCCACGTTACTGCGCGTGGCGCGGCTCATCAGTTCGCCACCGTGACCATCAAGGTTGATGTTCACTTGTGGGCGACCGTGTTCGTCGTAGCTGGCCTGAGCATCGGTCACCTGGTCACCGGTGATGATCAGCGCACGCTCGACCGCAGCGGCCGGACGGCCACCCTCGCGGAACTCGAACATCTCGGTGGTGGCTTTGCTGTCATCGGGACCTGCACCCAGACGGAATTCCAGGTTGGCAGTCTTGCCGAGAATACGCTTGGCTTCTGCAGTGTCCTGCACGCCTGGCAGCTCGACCACGATACGGTTGGCGCCCTGACGCTGAACCAGCGGCTCGGCCACGCCCAGCTCGTTGACCCGGTTACGGACCGTGGTCAGGTTCTGCTTGATCGAATATTCGCGAATCTCCGCCAGCTTGGTCGGGGTCAGTGCCAGGCGCAGCGTGGCAATGCCGTTAAGCTCGGACGGGGTCACTTCGAAATCGGTGAAATTCTTGCGGATCAGGGCACGCGCCTGCTCACGCTCGGCATCGTCGCTGAAGCCCAGCTGGATGACGTTGTTCTGCTGCGGCAGGCTGCGATAGCGCGCCTTCTCTTTGCGCAACAGGGTTTTGACTTCGCCTTCGTAGACTTTCAGGCGCGCGTCGATGGCTTTGTCCATGTCGACTTCGAGCAGAAAGTGCACGCCGCCAGACAGGTCCAGGCCCAGTTTCATAGGGCTTGCACCCAGGTTGCTCAGCCAGGCCGGAGTCGTCCGGGCCAGGTTCAGCGCCACGACGTAATCGTCGCCCAACGCTTTGCGGATCACATCCTTGGCCGGCAACTGGTCTTCCTGCTTGGTCAGACGCAGCAAACCGCCCTTGCCATTCTCAGCCAGTGAAGCACCCTTGACGGCAATGCCGGCATCGGTCAGCGCCTTGCTGGCACGATCGACATCCGCCTGACTGACCTGCAAGGCCGTGCTCGTGCCGGTGATCTGGATAGCCGGATCGTCAGGGTAGAGATTGGGTGCGGAATAAATGAAACCGATCGCCAGTACTGCAACGATCAGAATGTATTTCCACAGAGGGTATTTGTTCAGCATCACGCCGCCCGCTTAGAACGCGGGGCGCCTTGCGCGCCCCGTCGATTGGTAGATATGAAACTCAGAGCGCCTTCAAAGTGCCCTTTGGCAGAGTGGCGACAACCGAGCCTTTCTGAATTTTCAGCTCAACGTTGTCAGACACCTCGATAACCACAAAGTCGTCAGTCACTTTGGTGATTTTGCCGGCGATACCGCCTGCGGTGACCACTTCATCACCCTTCTGCAGGTTGCCCAGCAGGTTTTTCTGCTCTTTGGCACGCTTGGCCTGCGGGCGCCAGATCATCAGATAGAAGATGACCAGGAAGCCGACCAGAAAGATCCACTCAAAACCGGAACCCGCAGGACCTGCGGCAGCTGCCGGTGCTGCACCGTCCGCAAAAGCGGGAGAGATGAAAAAGCTCATTTAGCGCTCCATTTGCATAATTAGTATGTAAAGCAGGAAAAACTCTTTGGTTTCAGTCCAGAGGCGGTACCGCAAGGCCGCGCTTGGCATAGAAGACTTCAACGAAGTCGGCCAATTTACCCTGTTGGATAGCCTCGCGCAAACCAGCCATCAGCCGCTGGTAATGCCGCAAGTTGTGGATCGTATTGAGCATGCTACCCAGCATTTCGCCGCACTTGTCCAGATGGTGCAGATAGGCGCGAGAGAAGTTCTGGCAGGTGTAGCAGTCACAGGTCGGATCCAGCGGCGAATCATCATGGCGATGGAACGCGTTGCGGATCTTCAGGACACCGGTGTCGATGAACAGATGACCGTTGCGGGCATTGCGGGTCGGCATCACGCAATCGAACATGTCGACGCCGCGGCGCACACCTTCGACCAGATCTTCGGGTTTGCCTACCCCCATCAAGTAACGGGGTTTGTCTGCTGGCATCTGGCCAGGGAGATAATCCAGCACCTTGATCATTTCGTGCTTGGGTTCGCCCACCGACAGACCGCCAATCGCCAGGCCGTCGAAGTCCATCTCGGCCAGCGCGTCCAGCGAGCGCTTGCGCAGGTTCTCGTGCATGCCGCCCTGGACGATACCGAACAACGCCGCATCGCTGTCGCCGTGAGCGATCTTCGAACGCTTGGCCCAGCGCAACGACAGCTCCATGGACGTGCGCGCCACATCTTCGGTCGCCGGATACGGGGTGCACTCGTCGAAGATCATCACGATGTCCGAGCCCAGGTCACGCTGCACCTGCATCGACTCTTCCGGGCCCATGAACACCTTGGCACCGTCCACCGGCGAGGCAAACGTCACGCCCTCCTCCTTGATCTTGCGCATGGCGCCCAGGCTGAACACCTGAAAACCACCCGAGTCAGTGAGGATCGGGCCTTTCCACTGCATGAAATCGTGCAGGTCGCCGTGGGCCTTGATCACCTCGGTGCCCGGGCGCAACCACAGATGGAAGGTGTTGCCGAGGATGATCTGTGCACCAATGGCCTCGATATCCCGTGGCAGCATGCCCTTGACCGTGCCGTAAGTGCCCACCGGCATGAACGCCGGGGTTTCCACCACGCCACGCGGGAACGTCAGCCGACCGCGACGGGCCTTGCCGTCGGTGGCCAGCAACTCGAAAGACATACGACAGGTGCGACTCATGGACGATCCTCCGGGATCGATTCCTGCGGCCCCGTGGGCGCGGGATTGCGGGTGATGAACATCGCATCACCGTAACTGAAGAAGCGGTAACCCTGCTCGATGGCTGCCGCATAGGCCGCCATGGTCTCGGGGTAACCGGCAAACGCCGAAACCAGCATCAGCAGCGTGGATTCAGGCAAATGGAAATTGGTCACCAGCGCATCGACCACATGAAAGGGTCGGCCAGGATAGATGAAGATATCGGTATCGCCGCTGAACGGCTTCAAAACACCATCACGCGCAGCGCTTTCAAGCGACCGCACACTGGTGGTGCCCACCGCAACCACCCGGCCACCGCGCGCCCGGCACGCCGCCACGGCATCGACCACATCCTGGCCGACTTCCAGCCACTCACTGTGCATGTGGTGATCTTCGATGCGCTCGACGCGTACCGGCTGGAAGGTGCCCGCACCCACGTGCAGGGTCACGAACGCGGTCTCGACGCCCTTGGCGGCAATCGCCTCCAGCAGCGGCTGGTCGAAATGCAGCCCTGCCGTGGGCGCCGCCACAGCACCGGCACGCTGGGCATACACGGTCTGATAACGCTCACGGTCCGCGCCTTCATCAGGGCGATCGATATAAGGCGGCAGCGGCATATGCCCGACCCGGTCGAGCAACGCCAGCACCGGCTCGGCGAACGCCAGCTCGAACAGCGTATCGTGGCGGGCAACCATGGTCGCCTCGCCACCGCCATCGACCAGGATCGCAGTACCCGGCTTGGGCGATTTGCTCGAACGGACATGGGCCAGCACGCGATGGCTGTCCAGCACCCGCTCGACAAGGATTTCCAGCTTGCCGCCGGAAGCCTTCTGGCCAAACAGCCGCGCCGGAATCACCCGGGTGTTGTTGAACACCATCAGGTCGCCAGGACGCAGATGCTCCAGCAGGTCAGTGAATTGACGATGCGCCAGGGCGCCACTGGGGCCATCCAGGGTCAACAGGCGACTACCGCGGCGCTCGGCCAGCGGATGACGCGCGATCAGGGCATCGGGAAGATCGAAGGTAAAGTCGGCAACACGCATGATGGTGGGGGGTCGTCCAGCAGGGCCGGGAAGTTTAGCCGGTTTGCCCTGAATAGTAAAAAACCCTCAAAAATCATGGTTGACCGAGCGTCGAGTGCTCCCTATACTTCGCGGCCATTGAGCCCTGATGGCGGAATTGGTAGACGCGGCGGATTCAAAATCCGTTTTCGAAAGGAGTGGGAGTTCGAGTCTCCCTCGGGGCACCAAACAGCAGCACCTCCAAGTCAACTAGCAGACTTGGATATAAAAAACCGGCCAGTTGAGCCGGTTTTTTTATGGGCGTCTTTTACCCCTTTGCTTCTTGATGACGCGTTGCGGCGCGACAGTCTGTGCATGTTCAGTGTTCTTAAAGCCCCCCTTCGCTAGCAAGACGGATCGCCGCCCGCTGCTCCTCCAAGCTTATGAACGCCCCCTGAACCAACCCCGCCCGCCCCATCAAGATTTCCCCCACCCCGCCGACATAATTTGCAATATCCAATGGCTACCATCCACCCGCGATGCCCCATTGACCCCTTCACATCGGACCGTGGTAGCCATAATGAAAATAAAGAACAAACTCGTCCTGGCCTTTGTACTGGTGGCTTTCATCCCTGTGAGCCTGGTTGCCGTGATTTCGGTGCTGAACATCCGCTCGCAGGCGGTCGATCAGTTCATTGATAGCAGCACCCGTGAAATTCGTCAGATCGACGGCAATATCCGGCAGTTTTTCGACAGCACCCAGCACAACGTCGACCAGATGGCCGCCGATCCGCAGTACACCTCGGTCGCCAGCCTGAAGAACTATCAGCCTGCCGATGCGGCCAGTCAGCCGTTGCCAGCTGCGGCCAAGCAGGTGATCGATGCGTTTGCCCGCTATGGCGAGACTCATCCGACGGCGGCGATTCTGTCTATCGGGCTGGAGGACGGCACTTATGCCAAGTGGCCGGATGATCCGCAGTTGTCCAAATATGATCCACGTGGCCGCCCTTGGTACAAAGCGGCCATGGCCAGCCCCGGCAAGACCGTGCGCACACCGGCTTATTACTATGAGAAAGACGCCGTGGCGCTGGTCGGCAGTGCGCGGGCGATGCTGGATACCGCTGGCAAACCCAAGGGGGTGTTTGTCGTCAGTGTCTCGCTGAAAAACCTCACCGAGCTGGTCAAGAGCATCAAGCTGGGTGAAAGCGGCTACGTGATGCTGATCGAAGACGGCGTGGTGCTGGTCGACCCGCGTGATCCGAGCCATGGCTTCAAGCCGCTCAAGGACCTGGGCGAGCCATATGCCAAGCTGGCAGCCACGACTCAGGGCTCTACCGAGGTCGAGATCAACGGCGTGCGCTACATGGCTAACGTCTGGACCTCGCCCGGCCTTGGCTGGCGCTATATCGGCCTGATCGAGCATCAGGAAGTCATGGCGGCGGCGACGCATATCAGCTACCTGATCGTCGGCATCGTCGTGGTGCTGGTGCTGATCTTCGCGGCGTTGGCAGCAGCATTTGCCCGGGTGATCGTCAAACCGATCGGCCAGGTCAGTACCGGTTTGCAATCGATTGCCGAAGGCGAAGGCGACCTGCGCCGCAATCTGGATGTGCAGGGCAAGGACGAAACCGCCGAACTGGCCGGCTGGTTCAACAAGTTTCTCGCCGCCATCCGCCAGTTGATCCAGCACATCGGCGCGGCCTCGGCCAATCTGCAGGACGCCTCGCGGGTCAACAGCGAAGTGGCCAACAATATGGATCAGGCGGCAGGCCGTCAGCGCCAGGCCGTTGAGCTGGTGTCCACGGCGTTCAACGAAATGGTCGCCACTGCCAACGAAGTCGCGCGGGCCTGCACCACGGCTGCCGGGTCGGCGGAGAGCGGGCAAAGCCGGGTGGCTGAAGGCAAGCAGCAGATCGAGATGAGCACCCAGCATGTCAATCGGCTGGGCCGGCGCCTGAGTGAGTCGTCGCAGGCGATGGTCGAGCTTGAGGAAGGCAGCCGCAGCATCAACCAGATTCTCGGCACCATCCGTGCGATTGCCGAGCAGACCAACCTGCTGGCACTGAACGCCGCGATCGAAGCGGCCCGTGCCGGTGATCAGGGTCGCGGCTTTGCCGTGGTGGCCGATGAAGTGCGCGCGCTGGCCAAGCGCACGGCGGACTCGACCGGCGAGATCGATCAGTTGCTCAACGCGCTGGGCGGCAAGACCCAGGAGGTTTCGCAGAAGATGCACAGTTGCCTGGAGCTGTCGCAGGCCAGCGTGGCATCGATTGAAAGTGCGCGCGACAGCTTTGAAGGCATTCAGTTGTCGGTCAACGAAATCCGTGACCAGAACCTGCAGATTTCCACCGCTGCCGAAGAGCAGCACAGTGTGGCTGAAGACATTAACCGGCATATCCAGCAGATCTACGACGAGGCAAGGCTGGTGGAAAGCCTGGCGCACTCGGCGCAGACCGACTCCGGCCGCTTGTCGCAGTTGTCTGATGAACTCAATGGACTGGTGGGGCGCTTCAAGTCCTGAATCTAAGTTTTCGCGGCTGAAGCCGCTCCTACGGGAATAGTCAGCTTCAAATCTTGAGATGAAGACGGCGGGCTTTAAGGCCCGCCGTCAGGTGACATCACATCAACAGGGCAATCAGGATGATCACCGGAATGGGTACACCAATAATCCACAGCAATAGCGAACGCATCATTTAGCTCCTTGCCCGGTCACGACCGGGTGATTGTCAAATCAACTCTCAAGTGCGACGGGCACGTTCCAGCGCGGCAGTTTCCAGTGGGTCATCGATCCACAGCGCGCGATCACGCTGACGACCGCCCCACAGCGCCGCAAGGCTGGCAAAGAAGGCGCCGCACAACAGGGCGATGAACGTCCACAGCGCGGTATGCGCGGCGACTTTGGCAGCGGTGTCAGCGGCCTCTTTTGCCGCAAGCTTGGCGTCTTCAATAGCTTGACGAGCCTCGCCATACACTTGGTCAACGCGCTGCTCGGCTTCTTGCTGGGTCATGCTGGTGCGTTGCGCGACGAACTGCGCCAGGTAAGCACGGTCGTCAGCGTTCATCTGGCCATCACCGGCCAAGGCCTTGTTGAGGATGCGGCTGGTCACCCCTTGCGCGTCGGTCTGGCTGGCCTGGGAAGGGTCGGCGCTGCGCAGCAGTTTGTCGATGAAGTAGCCACCGTCACCCTGATTCTGACCATCGCTCATCGCGCCAACCGCTGTGGCACCACCGGCGGCCATGGCCGCGCCCGCCGCCTGACCACCGACCTGAGCCACGCTACCGACCGTCGAAGCGACCGAACTGACCACCAGTGCAGCGGTGATCAGGGTCGCCACAGCCCAGGACAGGAAGCCGTGGCTGGTGTCACGGAAGTAGACCTCATCGCCGTGCAGGTTGGTCCACTTGCCACGCAACCGGCCTGCCAGGTAGCCACCCAGCGCCGACGCCAGGATCTGCGTCACCAGTAGCCAGACAATCGTCGATATACCCAGCGCCTTGGCGCTGACGCCCTCATCCCCCCAGGGCGACGAGAGCGCGAAGCCCAGCCCTGAGCCCAACAAAAGCAAAATCATGGATAAAGCTGCCGCACCTGCGGCACCGGCGAAAATCGCCGCCCAGGAGACGCCAGACTGGCTCGCCCGGTCGGGCGCGTAGGTGGTGTATTGCGCAGGTGTGATCATGATTGCAGGCCCTTTGGCAGTGAAAGGATAAGTCCCTCACTGGTTACGACCTGCGCCTGCGCTGATGTTTCAAAATATTAATGCCTGGTTGGCGCAAACGTCATGCGCCCCCGGTTGCTGGAGGCCGGGAACCTCACTGGGCCTGCAATGTTTGCTGGGGACCGACTGTCTGATCGACTATCCGCAAGGCATCGCGGCCGCTGCGTTTGGAGTCGTACAACGCCTTGTCCACCTGCTCAATCAACGCGGTGAGGCTGACCGGCGGCTCACCGAACAGGTTGGCCCCGACACTCAAGGTGACCGGCAACGGTGTCGGAAAGTGGTCTGTCGCGGCCTGCTGAAACTGCTCACGCAAGGCACTGCTGATGGCCTCGATGGACTCGCAAGACGCATTGCTCAGCAGGATCGTGAACTCATCCCCGCCCAGACGCGCCACCAGATCGCCTTTGGGCACCAGCGCACGGATCATCTCGCTGAGCATGACCAGCAGCCGGTCGCCCGCGGCATGGCCATGCAGGTCATTGACCGGTTTAAAGTTGTCGATATCGATCAGCAGCAAGGCGGCTGGTCTGGCAGCCGAAACGTCGCTGAGCAGACGCACCGCCCGGGCTTCGAACGCGCGGCGGTTATACAGCGCGGTAAGCGGGTCGCGAGCGGCCAACCGGGCGATCTGCTTTTCACGCTGGTAACGCTCGGTGCCGGTCATCGACACCGCCAACAGCATGATGGCGATCACCCCCTCGACCAGCGAAATCTGGATCACATGACCGCGCAACGCCGCCAGATCGACCAGCGTGCCCGGCGCAAACACCGACAGCCCTTTGCACAGGTAGAACAGACCATGGGCCAGCAGCACAAAGCGCAGTTGCGCCGCGCCGACACTCAACGAAAGGCCATGCGGACGTAGCAGAAAACTGGCCCGCAAGGTCACGATCGAGACCAGCAGCGAGTTGGCCAGCAGCATGGTTTTCGACCACTGCGGCCCTTCAGGTAATAACAGCATGGCCAGCCACACCCCGGCCAGCCAATACCAGGCGCGCGACAGCCTGACCTCCGTGAAACGTGCCACACCGAGCAGGAACAGCCAGTGCGCCAGCACCAGCAGGCCATTGGCGAACCAGATGCCGATGATCAGGATGCCGCTGTTGCGCAGCAACGCCAGGCTACAGCCGACGGTGATGGTGGTAAAACCCAGGCTCCAGAACAGTAGCGACGAAGCGCGGACACTGCGCCATTCAATGCCCAGATAGAGTGCTGCAGAAGCTGCGAGCGCGATAGAAAGGACCAACATGGTTGTTGGATCGAGCGCCATGGACTGCCAAGCCTGTAAGTGAGCAAAAAAAGGGGGGCGATTGTAAGCATTTGCGAGGATTTTGGCAGAGTACATCACTCGGTTGACATCCTCCCCGTCCTAAAGGGCGGGGATTCCCACAACTGGACGCTCATGCCCGAGCGCGAGAATGTTCTTTGCGGCGTTGACGTCGCGGTCGTGGGTGGCACCGCACCCACAACAAGTCCATTCCCTTATTCCAAGCCCTGCGATACCTCTGGGCCTCGAGTCCGGCAATTGCTTGCAGCTCGAACAGGTTTGGGTGGTGTTTCTCTCGCTGACAACCTTGAAAACCGTGCCTGCGTGATCGCATTTGTATTCCAGCATGGTTTTCAATTGGCCCCAGCCGGCGTCCAGCACCGACTTGGCCATCCTGGTTTTCGCGAGTTTCAGTGAGTTCACATCGC